>JANXVK010000424.1 GCA_025351675.1 Rhizobacter sp. | reverse complement strand
GATCGGCGAACGTACCCGCTCGACGAGGGGCTTCATTTCACTCCAGCGTCAGCTTCTGCGCCGCGACGACCTTCTTGTAGACCTCGAACTCGGCCGCGATCTGGGCCGCGAACTCGGCAGGCGAGTTGCCGACGACGATCGAGCCGGTCTCTTCGATGCGCTTTTTCACGGCCGGGTCCTCGAGCGTCTTCTTGACCGCCGTGCTGACCTTGTCGACCACCTCCTTCGGCAAACCCTTCGGGCCGTAGAGGCCGTAGAAGGCCATGCGGTTGACGGGCTCCAGGCCGACTTCCTTGAAGGTCGGCACGTTGGGCAGCACCGCCAGCCGCTGCGGCGCGGCGACGACGATCGCGATCAGCCGGCCGTCCTTGATGAAGGGCAGCGCCGACGGCAGGTTGTCGAAGATGATCGTGACCTGGCCGGCGACGGTGTCGTTCAACGCCGGGCCGGCGCCCCGGTACGGGATGTGCGTGATGAAGGTGCCCGAGAGGTTCTTGAACAGCTCCATCTGCAGGTGGCCGATGCCGCCGGTGCCCGAACTCGCGAAGCTGTACTTGCCGGGGTTCTTCTTGACCTCGGCGAGAAAGCTTTTGTAGTCGCGCGCCGGGAAGCTCGGGTGCACCGCGATCACGTTCGGCGTGGCCGCGACGTTGATGATCGGCGTGAAGTCGGTCAACGGGTTGTACGCGAGCTTCGGGTTGATCGCCGGGTTCGCGGCGGTGGTCGAGACCGTCGCCATGCCGAGCGAGTAGCCGTCGGGCGCGGCCTTGGCGGTTTCGGTGGCACCGATCGAGCCGCCACCGCCGGCCTTGTTCTCGACGATCAGGGTGGCCCCGAGCGGGCCGTTGATCTTCTCGGACAGCACGCGCGCAATGATGTCGGTGGTGCCGCCGGGCGCGAACGGCACGACCAGCCTGACCGGCTTGTTCGGATAGGCCTGGGCCGAAACACCGCCGCTGCAGGCGAGCAAGGTGGCGGAACAGGCGGCGATCAGAAGTCTGCGTTGCATCGGGTCAGTCTCCGGTGGTGTGGCACGAACATGATGGAGAAGTTTAGGGCCAGGGTGCGCCCGCACGACAGGGCGATCACCCTGCCCTCGGGTCGGCCCGCCCGCCCGCGCTGGCACACTCGTCGCATGTCGACCGTCCTGCTGTTGTTGCCCGACTTCCTGTTGATCGCGCTCGGCTTCGTGCTCTGCCGCAGAACCGCGCTGAACGGCACCGTCTGGCAGGCGGCCGAGCGGCTCGTCTACTACCTGCTGTTCCCGGTGCTGCTGTTCAACTCGATCCTGAAAAGCCCGTTGCAGCCGACCCAGACCGTGAGTTTGGGCGTGGCCTGCCTGGGCACGACGGCAGTCGGCATCGTGATCGCACTGGCACTCGGGCGCTGGCCCGGTGTCGATGCGCGCCGCCACGCGTCGGGCGCGCAGACCGCGTACCGCTTCAATTCTTTCATCGGCTTGGCGCTGGCCGAGCGCCTCGGCGGCCCGCCGGGGCTGGCGTGGATGGCGCTGTGCATCGCGCTGTGCGTGCCGCTCGCGAATGTGGCCGCGGTCTGGCCGCTGGCGCGCCACGGCGGCCACCCGTACGGACGCGAGCTGCTGCGCAACCCGCTGATCCTGAGCACAGTCGCCGGGCTGCTCGCGAACATCGCCGGCGTCAGCTTCCCGGATGCCGTGTCGACCACGTTGCAGCGCATCGGCTTGGCCGCGCTGCCGATCGGCCTGATGGCGGCCGGCGCGGGGCTGCGCTTCGGCGGGTTGAAGGCGGCGCCGGGGCTGGCCGCGGCGTTGATGGCGATCCGCCACGCATTGCTGCCGGCGGTGGCGATCGGCCTCACCGCCGCGCTCGCGCTGCCGCCCGAGCAGCGCCTGATCGTCGTCCTGTTCGCCGCGCTGCCGACGGCGTCGAGCGCCTACGTGCTGGCCTCGCGCATGGGTGGCGACGGCGGCTACGCGGCCGGGCTGGTGACGCTGTCGACGCTGCTCGGGATGCTCAGCGTGCCGCTGTGGCTCGGCGTGATCAGAATGGCACCGTGACCTTTGGGCGGCAGCGGTGAATCACGGCGAAAGCTCGCTGGCGTTCGGCGGCTTCAGGGGCGCCGGCGCCAGCGCCCAGTCGATGTGCTCGCGCACCAGCGCGCTGCACGCATCGCGCCGGCTCGCCAACGCGCTGCGCACAGCCGCGTCCTCGCGCGCGCGCAAGGCGTTGCCCAGCGCCACCGCCAAATTGCGCTGCCAGCGCTCGAAACCGATGCGGCGGATCGCGCTGCCCTCGGTGTGGCGCAGAAAGTCGGCTTCGGTCCAAGCCCACAGCTGCAGCAGCGTGGCGTTGCCGACCGACTCGCGCACATCGAAGTCGGGCAAGCTGCTGCGGTTCGCGAACTTGTTCCACGGGCAGGCGAGCTGGCAGTCGTCGCAGCCGTAGATGCGGTTGCCGATCAACGGGCGCAGTTCGAGCGGGATCGGGTCGGCCGACTCGATCGTCAGGTACGAGATGCAGCGCCGCGCATCGAGCCGGTAGGGCGCCACGATGGCCTGCGTGGGGCACACATCGATGCAGGCGGTGCAACTGCCGCAGTGCGCATCCGATGGGTCCGTGGTCGGCAAGGCCAGGTCCACATAAATTTCGCCGAGAAAGAACATCGAGCCCGCACCGCGGCTCAACACCAGCGTGTGCTTGCCGCGCCAGCCGATGCCGCTGCGCGAGGCCAACTCGACTTCCAGCACCGGCGCCGAATCGGTGAACACGCGGTGGCCGAAAGGGCCGATCGCGTCGGCCAGACGATCTGCCAGCTTTTGCAGCCGCGAGCGCAACACCTTGTGATAGTCCCGGCCGCGGGCGTAGAGGGAGAGTGCGGCTTGCGACGGGTCGGCCAGCCTGTCCCATTCGATCGCCTGCCAGGCGGGGGGCGTGGTGGCCGGCA
>JANXVK010000383.1 GCA_025351675.1 Rhizobacter sp. | reverse complement strand
CCTGCGCGGCGCGGCCAAGTTGCGCATCTCCGAAATTTCGGGCGGCATGGGCCGGCGTGTCGCGCTCGCCCGCGCGATCGCGCTCGACCCCGAGGTGCTGCTCTACGACGAACCGTTCACCGGTCTCGATCCGATCGCGATGGGCGTGACCGCGAACCTGATTCGCAAGCTCAACGACGCTACGGGCGCGACGTCGCTGGTGGTCTCGCACGACGTGCGCGAGTGTTTTTCGATCTGCGACTACGCCTACATCATGGCCGCCCCCGGCGTCGTGATCGCGCACGGCCGGCCCGAAGAACTCAACGCCAGCGCAGACCCGCAGGTGCGCCAGTTCCTGCGCGGCGAGCCCGACGGGCCGGTGCCGTTCCACTACCCCGCGCCGCCGTTCGCGCAAGACCTCGGCCTGCGCGGCCCATGAGTGCTCCGATGTCAGCCCGCAGCTCCCGGGCGGCCGCGCCGGGCCGCCCCAAGCAAGGCCCGATCCCCTCGGGGGACCGCTTGGCGTACTCGCCAGGCGAGGGGCTGACATGACTTGGCTCTCTGCGATCGGTCGTTACGTGATCGAGTGCCTGCGCGCACTCGGTCACCACGCGTTCTTTTTCCGGGAGCTGTTGCGCACCTTGCCCGCCTCGCTGAAGCGGCCGTATTTCGCGATCGTGCAGGTGCATGCGCTGGGCAACCTTTCGCTGCTCGTGATCCTGTCGTCGGGCCTCGCGGTCGGTTTCGTGCTCGCGCTGCAGACCTACTACGCCCTCGTCACCTATGGCGCGGCCGATTCGGTCGGGCTGGTCGTCAACCTCTCGCTGGTGCGTGAGCTCGGGCCGGTCGTGACCGCGCTGCTGTTCGCGGGCCGCGCGGGCACGTCGCTGACGGCCGAGATTGGCTTGATGAAGGCCGGCGAGCAGCTCGCGGCGATGGAACTGATGGCGGTCGACCCGAAAAGCCGCGTGCTCGCGCCGCGCTTCATCGGCGGCATCATCGCGATGCCGATCTTGGCCCTGCTGTTCTCGGCCGTCGGCATCCTCGGCGCGTATCTCGTCGGCGTGCAGCTGATAGGGCTCGACCCGGGCAATTTCTGGTCGGCGATGGAAAACGGCGTCGATGTGAAGCGCGACCTCGGCAACGGCATTATCAAGAGCCTCGTGTTCGGCGTGATCTGCAGCTTCGTCGCGGTCTATCAGGGTTATGAAGCGAAGGCCACGCCCGAAGGCGTGGCGCGCGCGACCACACGCACGGTGGTGATCTCGTCGCTCGCCGTGCTGGCAACGGACTTCCTGCTCACCGCGCTGATGTTCTCGACGCGCTGAACGAACGAAGGGAAAGAAACCATGAACAGAAAAGGCACTGAAGCGCTGGTCGGCTTCTTCGTGTTGCTCGGGATCGCCGCGCTGGTGTTTCTGTCGCTGAAGGCCGCCAATCTGGGCAGCTTCAACGGCGGCGAGACTTACCTGCTGACCGCGAAGTTCGACAACATCGGCGGGCTGAAGGTTCGCTCGCCGGTGCGCAGCGCCGGCGTCACGGTCGGCCGCGTCACCTCGATCGCGCTCGACCCGAAGACCTACCAAGGCGTCGTGACGCTCGACATGCAGAAGTCGGTGCTGTTCCCGACCGATTCGTCGGCCCGAATCCTGACGTCCGGCCTGCTCGGCGACCAGTACGTCGGCCTGGAGGCCGGCGGCAGCGAGAAGAATTTCGCCGCGGGCGATACCATCAAGCAAACCCAGTCGGCGATCGTGCTCGAGAGCCTGATCAGCCAGTTCCTGTTCAGCAAAGCCGCCGATGCGGGTTCGACGCCTGCGCCTGCGTCTGCATCCCCGGCCGCCGGAGGCAAGAAGTGACACACTCCCCCGACACGCACAGTTTTTTCGCGCGCACCCTGCTCGCCTTGATGGTCGGCGCTCTGCTCGTGCTCGGCGGTTGTGCGACCACGCAGACGCTGGTCGAGGACGCCCGCGGCGGCCCCGGCGCACGCCTTGACCCGTGGGAGAACTGGAACCGCAAGGTCTTCGCGTTCAACGAAGGCCTCGACGAAAGGGTGCTGAAACCGGTGGCGACCGGCTATGCGAAGGTGGTGCCGCAGTTCGTGCGGCGCAGCGTGGACAACTTCTTCTCGAACGCGGCCGACGGCTGGTCGGCGGTGAACAACGTGTTGCAGGGCAAGCCCGAGCCGGCTTTCAGCGACGTCGTCCGCTTTACCACCAACACCGTGTTCGGCTTCTTCGGGATTCTCGACATCGCCAGCGAGTTCGGCCTGCAGCACTACTACGAAGACTTCGGCCAGACACTCGGCCGCTGGGGCTTTGGCGCAGGGGCCTACATCGTCTGGCCGCTGATCGGGTCGTCGACTGTCCGCGAGACGATCGCGCTGCCGCTCGATCGCACGGCGTCGCCCTCGGTCTACCTGAGCGATGGCAGCTACCAGTTCGGCATCGTGGGCTTGCAGATCATCAACACCCGTGCAAAGTATCTGGGCGCGAGTCAGGTGATCGACGATATCGCGCTCGACAAGTACTCGTTCATCCGCGACGCGTATCTTCAACGTCGCCGCAGCTTGGTGTTCGACGGCGATGCGCCGCCCGAACCTGATGCGTCGTCGCCAGTCGGTGGGGCTGATGCCGAACCGCTTTACGCGCCTGCGCCACCCGCCACCGCCGGCCCGTCGCCAAATAAGAAGTGAACCGCCGTGCCGGTTCGCACGTTGAGGATTCTGGCGCGGCCCGGCTCGGCCTGAACCAACCGGCGCGGGCCGGCTCTGACGGCGATCGGGTGCTCTGAACCTGTCCACAAAAGGAAACAAGATGTCTCTGAAGCGAATCGTTCCGTGGCTCACCGCCGCGATGTTGACAGCCAGCTGCGCGCTCGCTCAAGCCCAAGCCGGCAAGGCGCCCGATGCGTTGATCAAGGAGGTCTCGACCGACGTGCTTGAATCCGTGAAAGCCGACAAGTCGATCAAGCAGGGCGACGTGCAGAAGGTCATCGCGCTGGTCGACACCAAGGTGATGCCGCACGTCGACTTCCAGCGCATGACGGCTTCGGCGACCGGCCGCTACTGGCGCCAGGCGACGCCCGATCAGCAAAAGCGACTGCAGGACGAGTTCAAGGTCTTGCTCGTACGTACGTATTCCGGCGCGCTGGCGCAGGTGCAGGACCAGACCGTCGAGTTGAAGCCGATGCGCAGCGCACCGACCGACACCGAGGTCGTCGTCCGCACCGAGGTCAAGGGCCGGGGCGACCCGATCCAGCTCGACTACCGGCTCGAGCAGACGCCGGGCGGCTGGAAGATCTACGACGTCAACGTGCTCGGTGTCTGGCTGGTTGAGAGCTACCGCAACATGTTCTCGCAAGAGATCGGCGTCAGCGGCATCGACGGCCTGATCACCAAGCTGGCGGCTCGCAACAAGTCGGCTGGCGGCGCCAAGAGCTGAGCCAGTCGCGCGATGTTGCTGCTGCCGGCCACCGTCACCGCCAAAGAAGCGAACGATACGCGACGCCTGCTGCTGCAGGCGCTGAAGGGCGAGCCGCAGGCCGAGGTGGTGATCGACGCCTCGAACTTGCAGCACTTCGATTCGGCAGCGCTCGCGGTGCTGCTCGAGTGCCAGCGCGCTGCCGAGGGCTTCGGCAAGCCGTTCGCACTGCGAAACGCGCCGCCGAAGCTGGCGGCGCTGGCGCGGCTCTATGGCGTCGATGCGCTGTTGATGCCGGATCAGCCGCTGCGCGGCTGATGCCCGGTTCAGCTACTGCGCACGCGCCGGGGTGATCGCACCCTGTCGATCACGCGCCAGCCCAGCAGCAGCGCGATGATCGCGGCGTAGACCGCCACCTCGGCATAGTTGCTCTTCGCCGAGCGCATCCAGAAAAAATGCAGCAGCCCGAGCAGCACGACCGCGTAGACCGCGCGGTGCAGCGCCTGCCAGCGGGTCGGGCCGAGCGCCTTGATCGCGCGGTTGAACGAGGTCGCAGCCAGCGGCAGCATCAGCAGCAACGCGCTCGTGCCGACCAGGATGAACGGGCGCTTGACGATGTCGCGCACGATGTCTTCGAAGACGAGCCCCATGTCGAGCCAGCTGTAGCAGAGAAAGTGCACGCAGGCGTAGAAGAACGTGAACAGGCCCAGCATGCGGCGAAAGCGCGCGAGCGCCGGCTGGTTCGTCATCTTTCGCAGCGGCGTCACCGCCAGCGTGATGCACAGAAAATACAGGGTCCAGTCCCCGGTATTCCTGGTGATGAATTCCACCGGGTTCGCACCCAGGCGGTCCAGGAAGACAAATACCACCAGGCGCAGAAAGGGCAGCAATGCCGCCACGAACAGGCCTGCCTTGATCAGCTTGAACTGCTTCTGGGTCGGAGTAAACATGATGGTGTGCGCCGGGTCGGGTTGACAGTACTGGCAGGTCAGAAATACTTTTTCAGATCCATGCCCTTGTAGAGCGATGCGACGTCGTTGTAGCCGTTGAACATGAGCGTCTTGCGCTTCTTGGCAAACAGGCCGTCTTCGCCGATGCGGCGCTCGGTGGCCTGCGACCAGCGCGGATGATCGACGTCCGGATTGACGTTCGAATAGAAACCGTACTCGCGCGGCGCCGAGATGTTCCAGGCGGTCTTCGGCTGTTCCGAGACGAAACGGATCTTGACGATCGACTTTGCCGACTTGAAGCCGTACTTCCACGGCAGCACGATACGCACCGGTGCGCCGCACTGGTTCGGCAACACTTCGCCATACATGCCCAGACCGATCAACGCCAGCGGATGCATCGCCTCATCGAGCCGCAAGCCTTCGACA
>JANXVK010000380.1 GCA_025351675.1 Rhizobacter sp. | reverse complement strand
CGCTGCGCTTAGGCATTCGCGCGCTCCGTCGTCGTCAGGGCAGGCGCCCTGGCTGTGCCGACATCGCCGGCCATCGAGGCGACAAAGCGATCGAACAGGTAGCCGATGTCGTGCGGGCCCGGCGAGGCCTCGGGATGCCCCTGGAAGCAAAAAGCCGGCTTGTCGACATGCGCGAGCCCCTGCAGCGTGCCGTCGAACAAAGACACGTGCGTCGGCCGCATCGTCGCCGGCAACGACTTCGGGTCGACTGCAAAACCATGGTTCTGGCTGGTGATGCTGACGCGGCCGCTGTCGAGATCCTTCACCGGGTGATTGGCGCCGTGGTGGCCGAACTTCATCTTGTAGGTGCGTGCGCCGGCGGCGAGCGCCATGATCTGGTGGCCGAGGCAGATGCCGAAGGTCGGGATGCCGGCCTCGATCAGCGTGCGGGTCGCTTCGATCGCATAGTCGCAAGGCTCGGGGTCGCCGGGGCCGTTGCTCAAAAAGATGCCGTCGGGCCGGTACTTCAGCACTGCGGCCGCGGGCGTCTGGGCCGGCACCACGGTGACGCGGCAGCCGCGGCTCGCGAGCATGCGCAGGATGTTGCGCTTGACGCCGTAGTCGAACGCGACGACGTGGAAGGCCGGGTCGGCCTGTTTGCCGTATCCGCTGCCAAGCGCCCACTCGGTCTCGGTCCATTCATACGGCTCGGTCTCGCTGACGACCCTGGCCAGGTCAAGCCCGCTCATGCTCGGCGCGGCCTTGGCTTTTGCGATCGCCTCAATGATGTGCGCCTGCGTCACCGCCTCGCCGAGCGGCAAGGTCAGGATGCAGCCGTTCTGCGCGCCATGTGTGCGCAGCATGCGTGTCAGGCGACGCGTGTCGATGTTTGCGATCGCGACCGTGCCTTCGCGTTCGAGGTACTGCGACAAGGTCATGCTGCTGCGGAAGTTCGACGCGAGCAGCGGCAGATCCTTGATGATCAGCCCGGCGGCGAACACGCGCTGAGCTTCGACATCTTCCGCGTTGATGCCGTAGTTGCCGATGTGCGGGTAGGTCAGCGTGACGATCTGGCGGCAGTAGCTCGGATCGGTCAGTATCTCCTGATAGCCGGTCATCGCGGTGTTGAACACCACTTCGCCGACGGTGTGGCCGGTGGCGCCGATCGAGATGCCTCGGAACACCGTGCCGTCTGCGAGTGCCAGGATGGCCTGGGCTTGGTGGGTCAGCAGTTGCGCGGGCACCGGATTCTCCGTTGTGTGCGCGCCCAGCTCTGCCGTCCGAGCGGGTGCTCGTCAAGCCTGAAAGAGTCGAGAAAACCGGGGAGTTTTCGTCGCAAGAGCCGAGACGTTGCCGATGAAGGCTGCGCGGCTTTTTGCTGGGCGGATGGGTTAAGGGTAAACCTCCAAATTATAAACCACGCGCCGATCGCGAGCCGCTGCTGCAGACACGGCCCGTAGACTCGCTGCATGCCTTCGCCGCGCCCCGCCTCCGTCAAATCGCCCGGGGCCGAGCCGGGGCCGGCGAGCAGCCACGCGATCCCGCTGCTGGTCGTCGCGCTCGCCGCGGCGAGCTTCGTCAGCATGGACGGCGTGATCAAGCTGCTCGCCGCCCGCTACGACACGCTGCAGCTGAGCTTTTTCCGCTTCGCCGGCGGCAGCGTGTTCGCGGTGCCGTTGTGGCTGTGGCGGCGCACACCCCTGCCCTCGCCCGGCACTTGGCGGCTTCATGCGCTGCGCTGCCTGTTTTTGCTGTGCTCGCTGATCGGCTACTTCCACGCGTTGACCCAGCTGCCGCTGGCGCTGGCCGTGACGATCTCTTACCTCGCACCGATCTTCGTCGCCGTGTTGTCGGTGCCGGTCCTGAAAGAGAAACCGTCGAGCGCGATCTGGCTCGCGCTCGCAGCCGGCCTTGCCGGCGTGTCGATCTCGGTCTGGCCCGAATTCTCGGCTGGCTTCGACGGCATCTCGACCGCCCGCCTCATCGGCATGGCCAGCGCCGCTGCGGCCGCCTTCGCGTTTGCCGGTGTGCTGCTGATGGCACGGCGCATGGCGAACCGCGATTCGATCCGGACCATCCTGCTGATCCAGAGCGTGCTGCCGCTGCTCCTGTTGGCCGCACCGGCCGCGCTGACCTGGAAGCCGGTGCCGCCCAGCGACATCGCGCTGATCCTGCTTGCCGGCGGCCTCGGCACCAGCGGTCTGCTGGGCATCACCTGGGCCTTCACCCGGCTCGAAGCGAGCCGCCTCGCGCCGATCGAGTACACCAGCTTCGTCTGGGCCGCGTTGCTCGGCTACCTGCTGTTCGGCGAAGTGCCGACGCTGACGACGGCCGCATCCGCAACGTTGATCATCGGCGGCTGTCTGCTGCTCTTGCGGCGCTGATGGCGCACCCGGCGGCGAGCAGGCCGCCACCCGCCGAGCGGGTTCGGGCCGACAAAGGGCCACGAAGTGGGCCTCTGCGAGGCCCATGGCGGCCCGGCGCTCGTCCCGCTGCGTCGATCAGGCCTCCAAAGCCGCGATCCCGGCCTTGGCGATCTGCGCGTCTTCATTTGACTTGACCCCGCTGACGCCGACTGCGCCCAGGCAGTGCCCGTCGACCACGATCGGCACGCCGCCTTCGAGCAGCCCTTCGACT
>JANXVK010000344.1 GCA_025351675.1 Rhizobacter sp. | reverse complement strand
CTTCGGAGAGGTTGACGTTGTTCGGGATCTTGCTGCTGTAGTCGATGCTGCTCATGGGTTGCTTTCGTGCTGCGTTCGGGTCAGACGCGGTTGCGATCGAACTGGGGCTTGGTGCCGGTGCCGTAGACCTTCAGCGCCCCGCCCTCGCCGACCGCGTTCGGGCGGATGAAGATCCAGTTCTGCCACGCGGTGAGGCGGCCGAAGATGCGCGTCTCCATCGTCTCCTTGCCCGCGAAGCGCAGGTTGGCCTCCATGCCGGTGAGCGCGTCGGGCGACATGCTGGCGCGCTCTTCGAGCGCGATACGCACTTCGTCGGGCCAGTCGATGTCGTCCGGCGCCGAGGTCACGAGGCCGAGCGCGAGCGCTGCGTCGGCGTCGAGGCTCTTGCCGATCGTCGCCTGCACCGCGCCGATTTCGTCGGCATTGCCGTAGAAGCGCCGCTGCAGCCGCGTCTCGTGGCTGACCATCGGGAAGCTGCCGAAGTTCATCGACGAGGGCGCGATCTTCGGCGCCGAGGTACCTGCCGCGTCCGCCTCAGGCGAACTTGGGGGCGCGTCGGGCAGCGCGAGCATGTAGCTGCGGTCGGCGGCGAGCGCGATCTCGAGCAGCGTGCCGGCGAAGCACGAATCGCGTTCGATCAGCGCGAACAGCGAGCGCGAACTCACGTCGAGGCGCGCGAGCGTGCGGCGCAGCAGGCCGAGGGTCTCGTTGACGAACCAGTGGGTCTTGTTCGCTTCGAGCGTGGCGTCCATCGCGAGCACGTCGGCGACAGCGCCTTGCGTCTTCAGTGCCCACGTGCCGATGTCGAGCTCATTCGTGCGCAAATGCAGGATCGCGTCTTCGAGTTCGCGCGCCATCTGCAGCGGGTACCAGTTCGAGCCAGCCAATTCGATGCCGGCGACGTCAGTCGGCTGCGCGCCGCTCGGTGCCTTCACGGTCAGCGTCGCGATGCGGCCGGCGCGGTCGATCGCGATGGCGACGTGGCCGTAGGTGATCGCATCGGCCGCGACCGCCTTGTTCAGCGGCGGCAACGCGACACCCTTGGCATCCGCCGGCCGCGTGCTCAGCGCCGCCAGCTCGTGCGCCCGCTCCTGCACGCGCTGCGCGAAGCCCTGCGTCTTGACCACCTCGTCGACGAGCCGCCAGTCTTTCGCCTTCTTGCCGCGGATGCCTTCGCTGGTGGTGCAGAAAATGTCGGCGTGGTCGTGGCGCACCTTGCGCTTGTCGGTCAGCCGCGTCAGGCCGCCGGTGCCGGGCAACACGCCGAGCAGCGGCACTTCGGGCAGGCTGACGCTCGAGGAGCGATCGTCGACCAGGATGATCTCGTCGCAGGCCGCCGCGAGTTCATAGCCGCCGCCCGCGCAGGCGCCGTTCACCGCGGCGAGGAACTTCAACCCCGAGTGCCGGCTGGAATCTTCAAGCCCGTTGCGCGTCTCGTTGGTGAACTTGCAGAAGTTGACCTTCCACGAATGGCTGCTCTTGCCGAGCATGAAGATGTTCGCGCCGGAGCAGAACACGCGGTCGCGGCCACTGGTGACGACGACCGTGCGCACTTCCGGGTGCTCGAAGCGGATGCGCTGCACCGCGTCGTTCAGCTCAATGTCGACGCCGAGGTCGTAGCTGTTGAGCTTGAGCTTGTAGCCCTCGCGCAGGCCGCCATCTTCATCGATCGCCATCACGAGTGTCGCGACCGGACCTTCGAATTTCAGGGTCCAGTGCTTGTACCGGTCGGGATGCGTCTGGTAGTCGACGAGGGCGTTGGCGTAGCTCATGGGCGCTCTTGGGGTGGCGGCAGCATGCTGCGTTCATCTGCGAATGAATGCAATATACTGCATCATATGAGATGCGACAAGCCTGTTTTTGAAGAAAATCTCAGATCGCCGGCGCGATCAAGTTCCGCCGATCAGGTCGCGCCGATCACTTCACGCAACTGCTCGCGCAGCGCGGCCAGCGCGACGTCGGGCGCCTTCTCGCTGGTGTCGAACACCGCGTCGGCCTTCGAGTAGAACCCGGCCCGGCTTTCGAGGATGCGGCGCAGGTCGCTCATCGCCTCGGCATTGCCGGTGTGGCCGGCCATCGGGCGCGTGTCGCCCTGCGCGAGCACGCGGCCCATATGCTCTTCGGGCGTCGCGCGCACCCACACGGTGTAGCAGTGCGCGAGCAGCAGGTTGAACGTGGCCGGGTCGGAGACGATGCCGCCGGGCGCTGCGATCACCGCGCGCGGAAAGCGCTGGATCGTCTCTTCCATCGCGCGCTTCTCGTAGCGTCGGTACGCCGCCGGGCCGTAGAGCGAATGGATCTCGGACAAAGTGCACCCCGCCAGCGCCTCGATGCTGCGGTTCAGCTCGACGAACGGCAGGTTCCAGCCCTCCGCCAGCGCACGCCCCAGGGTGCTCTTGCCGGCGCCGCGCAGGCCGATCAGCGCGATGCGCTGGCGCCGCGCCGTGGGGCTGGCCGGCGCACCGAACATCGCGGCCAGCGCACCGCGCGCCTGCACCAGTTCGGCATCGCTGCGGCCGCGCAGCAGCTCGCGGATCATCAGCCACTCCGGCGAGCTGGCGGTCTCGTCGCCGACCAGTTCGGCGAGCGAGCAGTTCAGCGCCTGCGCGAGCTGCCGCAGAAACTGCACCGAGGCATTGCCGACGCCCATCTCGACGTTCGCCAGATGCCGCTCCGACACTTCGGCCGCCTTCGCCAGCCCCTTGCGCGTGAGCCCGCGGCGGGCGCGCAATGCGCGGGTGCGCTCGCCGAGCGCGGCGAGGAACGGGTGCTTCGCGTCGGCATCGACGGGGTCAGGCAGTTCGGGCGGGGTCGAGCGGTCCAAGCGGGTGTCCAGAGTGAGGAAAGCAGGGCGAGAAAGCGTTCGGGTTTGCGTGGGGGTGGGCGCTGGATGATCGGCGCTATAGTCCCGCCAACATGCAACATATTACATCGGTCTGACGTGATGCTGCACACCGCGAGCCGCGAGGTTAACTTGCCACCCGCGCCGCCGCCGGAGCGTTTCAACGCCGCTGCGCACCTGCTCGCGCTGAACGCCGGCCGCGCCGACAAGCTCGCGTACATCGACGATTTGCAGCGGCTGAGCTACGGCACGCTGGCCGACCGCGTCCGCCGCTGCGCTGCCGGATTGCGCGCGCTCGGCCTCAAGCGCGAAGAGCGTGTGCTGCTGGTGATGCACGACAGCGTCGACTTCCCCATTGCGTTTCTCGGCGCGCTGTACGCCGGCATCGTGCCGGTGCCGGTCAACACATTGCTGACGACCGAGGACTACACGTTCATGCTGCAGAACTGCGGCGCACAGGCGCTGCTGGTGTCGCACGCGTTGTGGCCGACGCTGCAGGTCGCGTTGACCAACACGCCCGGCGACGCATCGATTCCGGTCATCGTCTCGGGCCAAGGCGATGCGCCACAGGGCACGCACAGCTTCGCGGGCCTGCGCGACGCCACACCCCTTGCCGCGCCGGCCGACACGCGCGCCGACGACATCGGCTTCTGGCTGTATTCCTCCGGCTCGACGGGCCGACCGAAAGGCACCGTTCACACCCACGCCAACCTGTACTGGACGGCCGCGCTCTACGGCACGCCGGTGCTCGGCTTGCGCGAGGACGACATCGGTTTCTCGGCGGCGAAGCTGTTCTTCGCGTACGGATTGGGCAATGCGCTGAC
>JANXVK010000608.1 GCA_025351675.1 Rhizobacter sp. | reverse complement strand
GAAGCCTTCCAGCGCCGCTATCCGGCGATCGACATCCGCGTCTCGGCACACGACGCGATCGCCGATCTCGACGACCCCGAGCTCGACCTCGCGCTGCGCTATTGCAGCCCGGCAAGCGTGCCGCCCGGCAGCGTGCACCTGTTCGACGAGACGATGACGCCGACCGTCAGCCGCGGCCTGTGGGAACGCATCGGCCTGGGCACGGCACCGCCGCTCGCACGCCCGGCCGATCTCGCCGGCCATACCCTGCTCGAGGAAGACGACGACCGCCCCAGCAGCGAGTACCTGAGCTGGCGCCACTGGCTCGCCGGCCATGGCGAACCCAAACTCGAGCCGGGGCGCTGGGTCTACCTCAACTTCACTTACCAGCAGGTGCAGGCGGCACTCGCGGGCCACGGCGTGGCACTCGGCCGCATGCCGATGATCTACGAGGCGCTGCAACGCGGCGACATCGGTCGGCTGATGGCCGTTTGGTCGGACGACGACGAGATCAGCTGCGTGCACCCCGGCGGGCCGCGCGTGGTCGGTGCGGTGGCGATCCGCTCGGCGTTCGAGTCGATCTTCGCGAACGGCGCAGTCGACGCGCGACCCGAGAAAGTGCGGCGCTTGCAGACGCATGCCTGCGCAGTGCACAGCGTGCTCGAACACATCCGCATCATGACGACCGAGGGGCCGAAATCGGCTTGGGTCGTGGCGACCAACGTCTATGTGCTCGGCGCGCAGGGCTGGCGTCTGGTCTCGCACCACGCGAGTCCGGGCTCGCCGCGCGAGGCGCAAGAGATCGTCGAGGCAGCGTCTGTTCTGCATTGATGAGGGCGCGCTGATGCAGCAGTACCGCGCGCCGCGCTGGCTCATCGGCGGCCACGCGCAGACGATCTGGCCGGCGCTGTTCTCGAAGCGTTTCGACGGGCCGGTGCCGCAGTTCAAGCGCGAGCGCTGGACGACACCCGACGGCGACTTCATCGATGTCGACTTGCAGGGCGATGACCTTGACGCGCCGCTGCTCGTGCTGTTCCATGGCCTCGAAGGCTCATCGGCCAGCCACTACGCGCAGGCCTTCGCGCATTGGGCGCGCGCGCAGGGGTGGCGCTTCGCGGTGCCGCACTTTCGCGGCTGTTCGGGCGAGCTGAACCTGGCGCCGCGGGCGTATCACTCGGGCGATTTCGAGGAGGTCGGCTGGGTGCTGCAACGCCTGCGCGCGCAGCACCGCGGCACGATGGCTGCGGTCGGCGTCTCGCTCGGCGGCAACGCGCTGTTGCGCTGGGCCGAGGAAGCGGGCGATTCGGCGTCGCAGATCGTCAGCGCCGTCTGCGCCGTGTCGTCACCGATCGACCTCGCCGCCGGCGGCCACGCGATCGGCGCGGGCTTCAACCGGCAGGTCTACACCCGCATGTTCCTGCGCTCGATGAAGCCGAAGGCGTTCGCCAAGCTCGCGCAGCACCCTGGCCTGTTCGATCGCGACAAACTGATCTCGGCGCGCACGCTCTACGAGTTCGACAACGTCTTCACCGCGCCGCTGCACGGCTTTCGCGACACCGACGACTACTGGTCGCGCGGCTCGGCCAAGCCGCACCTCGCGCGCATCCGGATCCCCGCACTTGTGCTCAATGCGCGCAATGACCCGTTCGTGCCGGCGCACTGTTTGCCGCAGCAGCGCGACGTGGGCGAGTTCGTGACGCTGTGGCAGCCGCGGCACGGCGGGCATGTCGGTTTTCCCGGCGGGCGCTGGCCAGGACACGTGCTGACCCTGCCGGAGCAGGTGATGAACTGGATCAACGCGCACATCTGAGTCACCATCGAAGACATGGAACCTCCACGCTCGTTTCACTCATTGCCCCCAAGGCGCCTCTCCGTGGCCCTTGGAGAGTCAGCGCCCTCCGGGCGGCCGATCGGGCACTGATGGACGACATCGTCAAGCAAGCGCTGAAGAAGTGGCCGAACGTGCCGCACTGCTACGACTGGCTCGCGCTCGACGCGCGCGGCGACTGGTACATGCGCGACGAGCGGATCCAGCACGCCGGGTTGTTCCCGCAGGTCAAGGGCAGCCGCATCCAGCACGAGAAGCTGCGCGAGTTCATCGAGCGCAACTACCTTCACGACGACGCGGGCTGCTGGTTCTTCCAGAACGGTCCGCAGCGGGTCTATGTCGAACTCGAAGCGGCGCCTTGGGTGTGGCGGCTCGCCGCCGGGGCTGCGTCACCGACAATCGTCAGCCACACCGGCTTGCCGGCGCAGTTTGAGAGAGCATGGCTCGATGAAAAGGGCCGGCTGTTTCTCGCCACCGATCTCGGGCTCGGCGTGGTCCACACACTGGACATGGAACTCGCGGCCGATGCGGTCGAAGCGGCGCGGTGGTTGCCCACCGATGCGCGCTTCGCCGATCTGCCCGAGCGCTTCAGCTTCCAGTTGAAGCCGAAGAAGCCCTGAGGGGCTCCGTGGCCCCTGCAAGGCCCTCTCCTCTCGGAGGGTTGCTCGCCGTACTCGGCGAGCGGGGTGTCCCATCTCACATCCCGTAGAACACGTAGTCGGCTTCGTACGCGACGACTTGCCGCTTGCCCTTGCCCATCGCGTCGCAGGCCATCGCCGGTGCGACGCCGCCCTTGGTGTTCAGGCGCTGGATGTAGCTCACGCCGGTCATCGCGCCTTGGCCCATCGCCGGCTCGGCCTTGACCAACTGCAGCGGGATGCTGCCCGGGCTAGCCGGCGCGATCGCGACCTGCTTGCCGGTGACCTTGGAGCCGTCGGCGGATTCCCAGGTCGGGCCGGCGTAATACTTGCCGACCATCTTCTTGTCGCCGCTGTAGAGCGTCGCGACCGGGCCGACGAAGGCCCACTCGTGCTGGCCGGCCATGCCCGCCTTCTCGCGGCACTCGTACGTGATCTCGCCGGTGGCCCACGTCGACATCATCTGCTTCTGACCGGCCGGCACGCGCACGGCTTCGGGCAACGCGGCGTTGTCGACACCCTTCATCATCATCGGGCTGCTGGCACAGGCGCTGAGCGCGGCGGCGGTGGCGATCATCAGGAAGGTTTTCATCGGAGGGCTCCTCAAGGGTTGTTTGAATGTGACCGGCGCGAGCGTCAATGCGCCAAAATTTGCCACACGCTTCTTTACGCCGAAGGTAGCCGACTGGATGCGCGCAAGAACGCGCGTACGAAAAAAGCCGGCTCGCGAGCCGGCCCGGTATTGGGTGGCGCCGCTTACTTCGAGGCGTTCACCATGTAGGTCACGACGGCCTTGAACTCGGCGTCGGAGGCGGTCGAGCCGCCTTTCGGCGGCATCGCGCCCTTGCCCTTGATCGCGATCGCGGTCACGCCGTCGATGCCGTTCGCTTCGGCCAAGCGCGCGGCCCACGCGGCCTTGTCGCCGACCTTCGGTGCGCCGGCCACGCCCGCGGCGTGGCAGTTCTGGCACAGCTGGGTGTAAATGGCTGGCACCGCGCCCGCGCCCGCGCCGGCCTTGGCGGGTTCGGCGGCAGCAAGTGCGACCGGTGCGGCCGCGGGGGCTAGCGTGACAGGCGTTGCGGCCACAGGCGCCGCAGCGGTTGTCACCGGGGCCGACGCACCGGCGGCCGCCGGCTTCGGTTCTTCGAACCTCGCACCGCCCTGATTCGCCATGTAGACGACCGCGCGGCCGACCTCGAGGTCGGTGAAGTCACCACCGCCCTGTGCGCCCATGCTGCCCTTGCCGGCCAGCGCCGAGTGCAGCAATGCGTCATAGCCGGTCTTGATGCGCGGGCCCCAAGCGGCCGCGTCGCCGAATTTTGGCGCGCCGACCAAGCCGGCCGTGTGGCAGGTGGCGCATTGCGCGGCGAACACCTGCTCGCCGGTTTTCAGCGTCGACGGGTCGGAGGCGTCCTTGACCTGCACCATGCCGACCGGCTGGATGCGTTGCGCGACCGCATCCGGCGTCAGCGCCCGCGAGCCGGCGGCGGGGCGGTGGTCGGCGGTCACGTACTGGACCAGCAAGACGATCACGATGACCGGCACCACGAAGGCATACAGGACCGCGAGGATCAGTTGCTTGGGCGTCTTGATGGGGCCTTCGTGCGGGCCGTCGTGATCGTGCTGGGTGTGGGCGTCGCTCATTGAGATCCTCGAACTGCGCAAATTGGTGACGCGGGCAGGGCGGAGAGCCCCAAACCTTCAAAGGCCCTAGAAGGGCCTCGCGCAATACCTCGGAATTATAGGGCCGACGCCCGCCGCGGCCCCTGCCGTCGCGCGTGGTCGCGCAGGGTGCGCTGATAGAATTGCGGCCGCTGCGTCCGTAGCTCAATGGATAGAGTACTGCCCTCCGAAGGCAGGGGTTGCTGGTTCGATCCCAGCCGGGCGCACCAGTAAAATCAACAAGTTACGCCACCTCTGTGTGACCTAAGCCATAGTTTGGCCGGATAGTCACCGTTAAGTAGATTCTTCGATCGGCCAATCTTTAGTAGAACGGCCTGCCCCAAGAAAAAGGGCCGCTAGGAAGTCTGGCGGCCGTTGCGGGCTTGGTGTCACCCGATACCAGGTTGCGATCGGCGTCGTCATCGCCGCAAGTGCATGGGGCGAGAGATTCCGGATCTGGGTTTGCCGCTCGCGTGAACCGAGGGCTTCCTCTGTGGGATCTCGATCGAAGCAGGTGCGGGCTGCCTTGCACCACAAGTCGAGCACCGACATGCTCGACCTACGTCAACCCATCGGCGCTTTTTCCCTCAGCCGCGCCAGCCTTAGAAGCTGCTCCGACAACTTCGGGCTGAAGGGAGCTTCAATTGGCCCAAAGAATTCGACGAGCCTCTTTTCCAGCTGATCTGCGCTGAGTGGCCGCCGGCCGTGAGTACGTTCGCCATTCGGGCCGACCAGCGCGACCACCTGGTGGAACGACGCATAGCCGAAGACTCGCGAGAGCTGTTCCATTGCCTTCATGAGCGGGACGCCGTAAGCGTGCCCCAACATCTTGGCCACTCGTTTGAAGTTGATGTAGTTGATCACCAGTTCGTCTCGCAGTTCGTATTCCATGTGAGTCGCTCCTTGATCAGTGCGATGCCTCGGCATGCGCCGACAGCGTTTTCGGGGGAGTGCCGAGGGTGCTCGATTGAGAGCTCGCGATCTTCATGGCCTCCCGCATCAACGGCGACGTGTGCTCGACCTGCAAAAACTTGCCGATCTGCCGAGCACTTGGAGCGAGGCTCTGGGCGACCAATGCTCCTCGTGCCCGGGTGACTTCGACGGCCAGCGCCTTGACTTGCTCCGAGCGCTTCGCTTTGCGCTTTTCGCGGCCCTGCTGCACGATCTCCGAGCGGAGGTTGCCGATCCGCGATGCCAGGTAGGACTGGTCGACCATCAACTCCCGAGCGAGTTTGCGAAGGGTCACGTCTTGACCAGAGGCCAACGCGTTGGCGGCTCCTTGGCGGATCACATTCCAGTCATGCGTGCGGTTCTGCCGAAGCCTGCCGACCTCGCGCAATGCCTGGGGAGGGGGTCCGCGTACCTCGACTTCGGCAAGCTGCGGATACAGCATGCCTGCGAGCGATACGTCCGCCACAGCCGCGATACGCATCAGGATTACCAGACTTGGGTTGTTCGTGCCCTTAACGACGGTGTGCAGCGTCGATGCGGAAAGCCCCGCCCTATCGGCGAAGTCGGCCGAATGCCGCACCAGTCCGCGCGAGATGGCCGAATGAACGACGGCCGACGCGTCACAGGCGAGCGGGGACTCGCTGATCTGACTGATCTCGGTGACGAACTCAGCCAGAACCTTCGCACCGAACATGTCGACCTCTACGTCATGCCGGCGCGCCAAATGCGGGAGAGAAGGCGTTGCTCCTTGCCGGCGGCGCGCGAGATCCTTGTTGCACCACGGGCAGTGATCGATCGCCCAACTCCACGAGTTCGACGCAACCGACTGTCGGTTGCAGCACGGGCATTGAGTCTCGAGGACTTGCCCATGCTTCACGCATCGGTGGTAGTCGGCGAGCGACCACACGAGCGGAAGATGAGGCGGGACCGAGGCGGCGCGAGCGTCACAGAAGCAGTCTCCGCACCAAGCGCGGTACTTGCGCAAGGTGTGCATCGTGGAGATGCGGCCTGCGAGGCGTCCAAGTCCAAGGCACAGAACATCCTGCCGCATCGTCAACTCGGCCAGTCGCCGCCCGAACTGGTGCGCCACTTCCGTTGGCGCGTCCAGGCGGGGCGGGCCGGACTTGTCGACGTACAAAGGCGCGCCGGCACCATTGACCACCTGTTCCACTGCGTGGCGGGTGGTGAAATGGGCTTGTGCGAGTCGGCAGGTATAGCTCTCGAGAGACTCCGCCGAGTCTGTGCCGAGGCCGATCGGCGCGATGCTGAAGAGCGCGCTCCGCTTCGGGCGGTCGAGCTTGTAGTCGATCGTGTCCATGGCTACGCCGCCTTCTTCTCTTCGGACACATCGACTTGCTCGTCGTTGGCCGGCGCAACGCTCGGAACCTGATCACGGTAGCCCAAGGTGCGAGTACCAACGCGCACCTTGCTCTTGATGCGATAGCGCCGCAGCGCGGTGCGCTTGACAGGCATACCAGACACGATCTTCTCGTAGTCTGCATCCGACGGGCTGACCTTCGACCGCTCTTCCTCGCAGCGGATGTCGTACATGATCGTCTGCATCGAATCGATCGACAGGCGAGTGAC
>JANXVK010000286.1 GCA_025351675.1 Rhizobacter sp. | reverse complement strand
ATTTTCGACCGCAATGACGTGCCGGTCGAGCGCAAGGTGCATACCGTCAATGCCTATTCCGGCGCCATCGAGCTGGGCCCGTACCGGCACTACATGCAGAAGGAAATCTTCGAGCAGCCGCGGGCGATTACCGACACGCTCGAAGGCGTGGTGGGTTTCGACCCGATCATGTTCGGCGAGGGCGCCGAAGCGGTCTTCAAGGACGTCGATTCGGTGCTGATCCTGGCCTGCGGCACGAGCTACTACGCCGGCTCGGTTGCCAAGTATTGGTTGGAGAGCATCGCGAAGATCCCGACCAGCGTCGAGGTCGCGAGCGAGTACCGCTATCGCGACAGCGTGCCGAACCCGCGCACGCTGGTCGTCACGATCACGCAGAGCGGCGAGACCGCTGACACGCTGGCCGCGCTCAAGCACGCGCGCGCGCTCGGCATGAAGCACACGCTGACGGTGTGCAACGTGTCGACCAGCGCGATGGTGCGCGAGTGCGAATTCGCGTACATCACACGCGCAGGTGTCGAGATCGGCGTCGCATCGACGAAGGCGTTCAGCACCCAGCTCGTCGGCCTGTTTTTGCTGACGCTGGCGCTCGCGCAGACCCGTGGCCATTTGAGCGACGAACAGGAAGCGGCGCACCTGAAGGCGCTGCGGCATCTGCCGGTGGCGGTGCAGGCGGTGCTCGCGCTCGAGCCGCAGGTGGTCGCATGGGCCGACGCGTTCGCGCGCAAGGAGAACGCGCTGTTCCTCGGCCGCGGGTTGCACTATCCGATCGCGCTCGAAGGCGCGCTGAAGCTGAAGGAGATCAGCTACATCCACGCCGAGGCCTACCCGGCCGGCGAGCTGAAGCACGGCCCGCTCGCGCTCGTCACCGCCGAGATGCCGGTCGTCACGGTGGCGCCGAACGACGCGCTGCTCGAAAAGCTCAAGAGCAACCTGCAGGAAGTGCGCGCCCGCGGCGGCGAACTGTTCGTGTTCGCCGATGCCGACACGCGCATCGAGTCGAGCGAAGGCCTGCATGTGATCCGCATGCCGGAGCACTACGGCGCGCTGTCGCCGATCCTGCACGTGGTGCCGCTGCAGCTGCTCGCCTATCACACGGCCTGCGCGCGCGGGACGGATGTGGACAAGCCGAGAAACCTTGCAAAGTCGGTCACGGTCGAATGACGGGGATCGACTTCGGGCGCGAACGCGCCCGCGCCGCAGGAGGGCAAGGTTTCTCGGCTTGCGACACAGGCCAACTTGGCGAAACCAAGTCAAGGCGCGCAGCGCCGGCCGCAGTCACGAGCCGCGCAATCTCGCGAAGAGCGTGACGGTCGAGTAACGTTTCGCGCGCTCAGTCGCGATGCGCGTCGCCGATCGGATGCGTCCGGTCGGCATGGAACAGGAACGGCGCGGCGCCGCAGTCAGCCAGACTGCGACCACGGTGGCGAGTGCGCGGCAGGCCTCGATGTTGCCCATCGGCACCGGCAGAGCTCATGCCGCGCGGCCGCGGCGCCGCCGCATCGGGAATCGGCGGATCCGCGTTGGCCGTTATGTCAGCTTGCGCGCTCAAAGTCGATGAAGCCGCGCTGCGCATCGACGCCGACCAGCGTGACGCGCGGCTTGTCGCCCACGTCCAGCCCCTCGAAGCCCCGCACCACACGCCCTTCGGCCACCGGCGCCGAAATGCGCACCCAAGTGCCCTTGCTCGACACGCCGGTGACGAACGCGTTGAACGTCTGCCCGACACGCGACCCCAGCAGCAATGCGACCGCCGACTTGCGCACCTGGCGCTCGACCTTGTTGGCGTTGTCTTCCTGCTCGGTGCAGTGCTGCGCGAGCTGCATCAGCTCGTCATCGCCGAGCGGTGGCGCGGCGCCGAGCAGCGCGGCCTTCAGCAGGCGCTGCGTGATCAGGTCGGGGTAGCGGCGGTTCGGCGCGGTCGAGTGGGTGTAGTCGTTGACCGCGAGGCCGAAGTGGCCCGGCGCCGCATGGCCGGGCCGCGACAGCATGTACTCGCCCGAGCCGAGCAGCTTGACGATCGTCAGCGAGAGCTCGGCGAACTTCTCGGGCTCGGCAAGTCGGCGCTTCGTGAGGAACGCATCGAGCGCGAGCGGGCTCGGTTCGGTCGGCAGCTTTTCGCCGAGCGCCGCGGCAATCTCGGCGATCTTCTGCCAGCGCGCCGGCTCGCGCAGAAAGCGGCGCAGCGACGGAAAGTTCTTGCTGTCGAGAAAGCGTGCGGTCACGCCATTGGCCGCGATCATGAAGCCGGCGATCAGCTCCTTCGCGCGGTTGCCGTCTTCGGTGCGCAGATCGGTGAGCACGCCGTCGCTGCCGAACACCGGGCGCGCCTCCGGCGTCGACAGGCTCAGCGCGCCGTGCTGGCGGCGCAATTCCTTCAACGCCTGACCAGCACGGTCCTGCGTGCGGAGTTGCTCTTCAAGCCCCGCCAGCGTGGCGACCTTCTGCGGCATCGGCGCCTTGCCGTCGAGCCAGCCGGCGACGCCGTCGTAGGTCAGCTGCGCCTTGTTGCGCACCAGCGCGCGGTAGACCTGCGAACGCGCCGGCATCTCGATCGGCGCGGCCTGCGCGCCGATCGCGATCTCGATCACAACAGCCAGCCGGTCCTCGTTCTCGTTGAGCGAACTCAGGTCGGTCGACAGCCGCAGCGGCAGCATCGGGAACACGCCGGCGGCCGTGTACACCGACGTCGTGTTCGCGCGCGCATGGTCGTCGATCGCGCTGCCGGGGCGAACCAGCGCATCGACGTCGGCGATCGCGACGAGGATGCGCTGCACGCCACCCGCTGCGGGCAGCGCGACGGTGAGCTGGTCGAGGTCACGCGAATCGTCGTTGTCGATCGAGCACCAGAGCAGGTCGCGGAGATCGCGCAGGTTCGCACCGATCGACGCGCTCGGCTCGGTCGTCGCCACGGCCTCCTGCTGCGCGGCCGCGGAGAAATCGGGTTGCAGGCCGCGCTGGCGCATGGCCTCGCGGGCGATCGTCAGGAGTTCGTGATGGTCCATCGGCAAGGCGCTTCGGCGCGAAGGTGCTGGAGCGCGGATTGTGTGACAGCGCGCGATCTTCGTGCGCGCCGCTTCGTCATCGACCGGCCGGACGACTTCTGCGACCATCCACGGCCAGCTCGAAACCCGATCCCGAGGACGATTCCACCATGTTGACGATCACCGTCGCCCAGCTGAACCCCACCGTCGGCGACATCGAGGGCAACGCACGCAGGATGATCGAGACTGCGCAACGTGCGGCCAGCGAGGGCGCCGACCTCGTCGTCTTCACCGAGCTCTCGCTGACCGGCTACTACCCCGGCGACCTGCTCGACGAGCCGGAGTTCATGGCCCGCGTCGCCGAAGGATTGACGACGCTGCAGCAGGCTTCGCGCCAGTGGCCCGACCTGCACTGGGTCGTCGGCGCGCCGTTGCCGCGCGACGGCATCGGCAAGAAGCTGCAGAACGCGCTGGTCGTGATCCGCGCCGGCGAGATCGTGCTGCGCTACGCGAAGCAACTGCTGCCGACCTACAACGTGTTCAACGAGCGCCGCCACTTCGAGCCCGGCCCCGACGTGGCGCGCGTGCTGCGCATCGGCGACAACCAGGTCGGCCTGCTGATCTGCGAAGACGGCTGGAATGACGGCGGTGAAGATTACGCGGTGAACCCGTTCATGCGCCTGGCCGATGCCGCGCCCGACCTCGTCGTCTCGATCAACGCGAGCCCGTCCGAGATCGGCAAGCGCGAGCAGCGCCACCAGGTGTTCGGCGACGCGAGCGCGCGCCACCGGTTGCCGCTGCTGTACGTGAACCAGATCGGCGGGCAGGACCAGATCGTGTTCGACGGCGCCTCGTTCGCGGTCGAGCCCGAGCGCGGCGTCGCGTTCGAGGCGAAGCGCTTCAGCGAGGATGTGACGACCTTGCGTTTCGACAACGGCCGCTTCCTCGCGCACGATGGCGCGGCGCTGCCGCCGGTCGAGTCGAAAGGCTTGTCGACAATGGCGTTCTACCAAGCGCAGATCGTGCTCGGGTTGCGCGACTACGCGCGGCGCTGCGGCTTTCGTCAGGCGGTGGTCGGCTCGTCGGGCGGTATCGACAGCGCATTGACTTTGGCACTCGCCGTCGAGGCGCTCGGCGCGGAGAACGTCGTCGGCATCACGATGCCCTCGGTGTACTCGTCGGCCGGGTCGGTCGACGATTCGGTCACCTTGTGCCGCAACCTCGGCATCCCGCTCGCGACGCACCCGATCGCCGCGATCGTAGAGAAGTACACACAGCAGTTCGAGGCCAGCTTCGGTCAGCCGCTCACCGGCCTGCCGCTCGAGAACCTGCAGGCACGAATCCGCGGCACCACGCTGATGGAATACTCGAACGCATTCGGTCACCTGCTGTTGACGACCGGCAACAAGTCGGAGCTTTCAGTCGGCTACTGCACGCTGTACGGCGACACCAACGGCGGCCTCGGGCTGATCGGCGACCTGTACAAGACGGAGGTGTTCGCACTGTCGCGTCACGTCAACGAGGCCGCCGGCCGCGAGCTGATCCCGCAGGCGATCATCGACAAGGAACCCTCGGCCGAGCTCGCCCCCGACCAGCGCGACACCGACAGCCTGCCGCCCTACCCGGTGCTCGACGAGATCCTGAAAGTGCTGATCGAAGGCCAGCGCCTCGCGCGCTGGGAGTACGAGGCTGCGCTCGCGTTCGTCGAGCGGCTGCGCGCCACGACCGAGGGCGAGGCGCTGGTGCAGCGCATCCGCGGCATGATCGCGCGCAACGAGTACAAGCGGCGTCAGGCACCGCCGATCATTCGCGTGCGTTCGCGCGCGTTCGGCGTCGGCCGGCAGATGCCGATCGCGGCGAAGTTCGTCTGACACGGAGGCTGCTCAGAGCGGCACGCCGTCGAGCATGCCCATCTTGCCGCTGGCGAAGTCGATCAGAGCCCCAGCAGCTGCAACGCCAGCCGGTGCGTGCGCGAGGCCGGGTCGGCGATCTCCTGCAGCACGCTCATGTGGTTGCGATGCGCAACCCGCTCGGCGGCGATCACGGTGCGCGGGCCCCACGCGGTCGCGATCAGGTCGGCCTGGCGCAGGAACTCCTCGCTCTCGTCACCCCCGACCACGGT
>JANXVK010000254.1 GCA_025351675.1 Rhizobacter sp. | reverse complement strand
AACACCTGCTGCCCGCCTGTGCGGCGCTGGCCGCCAGCGGCCCCGGCGCCGCCGAAGATGTCGCCGAAGATGTCGCCGAAGGCTTCGGCAAATCCGCCAAAGCCCTCTTGCCCAGGGCCGCCGCCGCGGGCCATGTTCGGGTCGACGCCGGCGTGCCCGTACTGGTCGTAGGCCGCGCGTTTCTGCGGATCGGCGAGCATCTCGTAGGCCTCCTTGGCCTCCTTGAACTTCTCTTCCGACTTCTTCGCGTCGTCACCCTGATTGCGGTCAGGGTGGTGCTTCATCGCGAGCTTGCGATACGCCTTCTTGATGTCTTCTTCACTGGCGTTCTTGGCGACACCCAGCGTTTCGTAATAGTCACGTTTGGCCATGAGGATTCTCAGCGCAGCAGAAACGACACCGCCGCGTCGACGTGCAGGCAAAGCCTGTCACGCCGAACGCGGCGAGATATTCAGGCAGCCAACGGCTGCCTGAATATCACTTCTTCACTTCCTTGAACTCGGCGTCGACGACGTTGTCGTCGGCGGCCGATTTCGCGGATGCAGGCTCCGCCTGCGGCTGTTCAGCGCCCGCGCCACCGGCTGCCGCAGCAGCTGCCTGCGACTCGGCGTAGATCTTCTCGCCGAGCTTCTGGCTTGCCGTCATCAACGCTTCGGTCTTGGCTTCGATCTCGGCCTTTTCTTCGCTCTTCAGCGACTCTTCCGAGGCCTTGATGGCGGCTTCGACTGCGTCCTTCTCGCCGGCTTCCAGCTTGTCGCCGTGCTCGGCCAAGCTCTTCTTGACGCTGTGGATCATCGAGTCGGCCGAGTTGCGGGCCTGGATCAGTTCGAGCTTCTTCTTGTCGTCGGCCGCGTTGACTTCGGCGTCCTTGACCATCTGCTCGATCTCGGCCTCGCTCAAGCCCGAGTTGGCCTTGATCGTGATCTTGTTTTCCTTGCCGGTGCCCTTGTCCTTCGCGCCGACGTGCAGGATGCCGTTCGCGTCGATGTCGAAGCTGACCTCGATCTGCGGCATGCCACGCGGCGACGGCGGAATGCCTTCGAGGTTGAACTCGCCCAGGCTCTTGTTGCCCGAGGCCATCTCGCGCTCACCCTGATAAACCTTGATCGTCACGGCCGGCTGGTTGTCGTCGGCGGTCGAGAACACTTGCGCGAACTTGGTCGGGATCGTCGTGTTCTTCTTGATCATCTTGGTCATCACGCCGCCCAGCGTCTCGATGCCCAGGCTCAGCGGGGTCACGTCGAGCAGCAGCACGTCCTTGCGGTCGCCGGCCAACACCTGACCCTGAATCGCGGCGCCGACGGCGACGGCTTCGTCAGGGTTCACGTCGCGGCGTGGGTCCTTGCCGAACAGCTCCTTGACCTTCTCGTGCACCTTGGGCATGCGGGTCATGCCGCCGACCAGGATCACGTCGTTGATGTCGCCCACGGCCACGCCCGCATCCTTGATCGCGGTGCGGCACGGTGCGATCGTGCGTTCGATCAGCTCTTCGACCAGCGCTTCGAGCTTGGCGCGACTGAGCTTGATGTTCAGGTGCTTCGGGCCCGAGGCGTCGGCGGTCACGTAAGGCAGGTTGATGTCGGTCTGCGCGCTGGTCGACAGTTCGATCTTCGCCTTCTCGGCCGCTTCTTTCAGGCGCTGGAGCGCGAGCACGTCCTTCGTCAGATCGACGCCTTGCTCCTTCTTGAACTCGGTGACGATGTAATCGATGATGCGCTGGTCGAAATCTTCGCCGCCCAGGAAGGTGTCGCCGTTGGTCGACAGCACTTCGAACTGCTTCTCGCCATCCACATCGGCGATCTCGATGATCGAGATGTCGAAGGTGCCGCCGCCCAAGTCGTACACGGCGATCTTGCGGTCGCCCTTTTCGTTTTTGTCGAGACCGAACGCGAGCGCGGCCGCAGTCGGCTCGTTGATGATGCGCTTGACGTCGAGGCCGGCGATGCGGCCGGCGTCTTTGGTGGCTTGGCGCTGCGCGTCGTTGAAGTACGCGGGCACCGTGATCACCGCTTCGGTGACGGCTTCACCGAGATAGTCTTCGGCGGTCTTCTTCATCTTGCGCAGGATTTCGGCGCTGACCTGTTGCGGCGCGAGCTTCTGGCCGCGCACTTCGACCCACGCGTCGCCGTTGTCGGCCGCGACGATCTTGTAGGGCATCAGGTCGATGTCCTTCTGCACTTCCTTCTCGGTGAACTTGCGGCCGATCAGGCGCTTCACCGCGTACAGGGTGTTGCGCGGGTTCGTGACCGCTTGGCGCTTGGCCGAGGCGCCGACGAGGATCTCGCCGTCTTCCTGGTAGGCCACGATCGACGGCGTGGTGCGGGCACCTTCGCTGTTCTCGATCACCTTGGTGGTGTTGCCTTCCATGATGGACACGCACGAGTTCGTGGTGCCGAGGTCAATGCCGATGATTTTGGCCATTTTGATGCGCTCCTGAGACTGAATAAAGTTGTTCTTGAGGTGTGGACAAGGCGTGGGCTTTCAAGCCTGAACCTGTGGAATTCCTGAACGCGGATCAGGCGGAGGCGGCCACCGTGACCAGCGCCGGCCGCAGCACGCGGTCGGCGATCAGGTAGCCTTTC
>JANXVK010000248.1 GCA_025351675.1 Rhizobacter sp. | reverse complement strand
AGTTGCCCCGCACCTTCTGGTAGCCGACGTGCGGCGCCAGCATGAAACCGCCGCCGACATCGAAGCTCGCCGACAGGTCGAGGTAGCCGCTGCCCTTGCTGTCGGCGAAACCGAACAGGTTGCTCACGCTGTGCGAATACTTCAGCGTGGCCGGGCCGAAGGTCAGCGCGCCGTAGATTTCGGTCGTGTTCGGGCTGACGCTCAGGTCGTGGCTCGGGTATTGGTAGGTCAGCACGCCGACGTCCCAGGTCAGGTCCTTCGAGAGTTCGCCCTTGTAGCCGCCGTACAGGTCGATCTCGGCATTGGCGCCGCCGCCCGCATCCTTGATCCACTTGATCGACGAGGCCCATGCGCCGACGTAGAAGCCGTTCGAAAAAGCGTAGTCGACGCCACCCTGAACCGCAGGCTTCAGACGCGACTGCGAGATGCCGCGATAGCGGTAGTCGGTGGTCAGGCCGACGTTGAACGACAGCGCACCGGCCGGCTCTGCCGCGGGAGCGGTTGCCGTCTGGGCCGCAGCGATCTGCGGCAACGCGGTGATCGCGAGCGTGGAGGCGAGCACGAGGAGCGTTTTTTTCATGATCCGGGTTCCAGGTTGATCTGATTTCGTTGGGCGAGACTGGCAACGTTTTGCAGCTTCTGTGCCAACCCCCGAAACGGGTCGTTGCACCGGGCTCGCACCGCGAACGCGGTGGCTGAACACAAGCGCACCATCGCGGAGCATTCGCCCCCGATGCGCCGATTCGGTGCATCGACAGCACGGTTGCGCGGGCACAATCCGCGCAGGGAGAGAACATGTCGCTTGCCGTCATCCACAGCCGCGCGTTGCACGCACTCGAAGCGGCCGAGGTCACGGTCGAGGTGCATTTGGCGAACGGTTTGCCCAGCTTCACGCTGGTCGGCTTGGCCGACACCGAGGTGAAGGAAGCGCGCGAGCGGGTGCGCGCGGCGATCCAGAACAGCGGGCTGGCGTTTCCGACCAACAAGCGCATCACCGTGAACCTCGCGCCGGCCGACCTGCCGAAGGAGTCGGGCCGCTTCGACCTGCCGATCGCTCTCGGCATCCTCGCCGCCAGCGGCCAGCTCGACGCGGCCCAAGTCGACCGCTTCGAGTTCGCCGGCGAGCTCTCGCTCGGCGGCGAGCTTCGCCCGGTACGCGGCGCGCTCGCGATGGCGCTCGCCCTCGCGCGCAGCCGCGCGCCCACGACCCGCGCGCTGGTGCTGCCGCATGCGAGCGCGCGCGAGGCGGCGCTGGTCGAGGGGCTGGCGATCCACGGCGCGGCGCACTTGCTCGACGTGGTCGGCGCGCTGCAAGCGCCCGGCGCGAACCCGCCGGTGCCGCTGCCGCTGACGCTCGCCGACCCGCGCACGGCCGCGCCCGCCCTGCCCGACATGCGCGACGTGAAGGGCCAGGCGGCCGCGAAACGCGCGCTTGAAGTGGCCGCCACCGGCGGACACAGCGTGTTGATGATGGGCTCGCCGGGCACCGGCAAGTCGATGCTGGCGCAGCGTTTCGCCGGATTGCTGCCGCCGATGTCGCAGGACGACGCGCTCGAATCGGCCGCCGTCTTGAGCCTGACCGGGGCGTTCACGCACGAACGCTGGGGGCAACGCGTGCTCAGGTCGCCGCACCACACCGCCTCGTCGGTCGCGCTCGTCGGCGGCGGCTCGCCGCCGCGGCCGGGCGAGATTTCGCTGGCGCATCACGGGGTCTTGTTCCTCGACGAGTTTCCCGAGTTCCAGCGCGCCGCGCTCGAGGCGCTGCGCGAGCCGCTCGAAACCGGCCGCATCGTGATTTCGCGCGCCGCGCGGCAGGCCGAGTTCCCGGCGCGCTTTCAGCTCATCGCGGCGATGAACCCCTGCCCGTGCGGCCACCTCGGCAGCGTGTTGCACGCCTGCAGATGCACACCCGACGCGGTCGCGCGCTACCAAGGGCGCATCAGCGGGCCGCTGCTCGACCGCATCGACGTGCAGGTCGAGGTGCCGGCGGTCGCCCCCGAGGCACTCTCGGCCGCACCCGACGGCGAACCGAGCGCAGTAATCGCGCAGCGCGTGGCGGCGGCCCGCGCGCTGGCACAGGCGCGCCAAGGCTGCGTCAACGCGATGCTGTCGGGCGACGCGTTGGACACGCATGCCGCCCTCGACGAGGCGAGCGCGAAGTTCCTGCAGACCGCGGCGGCGCGGCTCGGTTGGTCGGCACGCGGCTTTCACCGCGTGCTGCGCGTCGCACGCACGATCGCCGACCTCGCCGGCCGTGACGCGATCGCCACACCGCACTTGGCCGAGGCGATCCAGTACCGGCGCGTGCTGCACCGGCCCTGAACCAACCGGCGGAAGCGCCGACCCTCAGGCCAGCGCCGGGGCGCCGCAGGCGGCCTGAGCGCCCCTCGGGGGCCGGGCGCAGCAGGCGACCTTGGGGCCGTCAATCAAGCCTTCAGGAACCCGAGGTTGCGGTTGAAGTTCTTCAGGTTCGGGAACACGGTGTCGAGCTGCCCATTGTTGACACCGAACCAGAGTCCCAAAGTGCTGCCGATCGTGTCGACCGAGGTCACCGGCAGGTAGGCGTTGTTGCCCGAGTCCGACAAGTTCAATCCGAACTGCGGGAAGCGGCCGTAGATCTCGCCGCCGTTGACCGCGCCGCCCATCACGAAGTGATGCGCACCCCAGCCGTGGTCGGTGCCGTCGCCGTTGCTGGTGAGGGTGCGGCCGAAGTCCGATGCGGTGAACAGTGTCACGTTGTTGCGCATGTCGCCGCCGGCCAGGCCGGCCAGCGCGGTGTCGAAATAGCCGAGTGCGTGCGAGATGCGCGCGAGCAGGTCGGCCTGGTTCATGTTCTGCCCGTCGTGGGTGTCGAAGCCGCCCATCGAGACGAAGAACACCTGGCGTTTCGCGCCGAGGCCGCTGCGCGCGCCGATGATGCGCGCCACGGTCTGCAACTGCGCAGCCAGGCCGTTGTTGGCGAGGTTGTTGGTCGACGGCTGCACATACTGCATCGGCGCGGTCACGGTCGAGGCCGTGTAGGCGGCTTGGAACGCGGCCTGCGCATCGACCGAGCGCTTCACGATCGCACCGTACTCGTTCGCGAACAGGTGCGCGTTGGTCGCGGTGACGATGCTCTTCAGCGTCGCCGAAGCCGTGGTCGAGCCGAACAGGTTGCCCGACACACCGCCGATCTGGGTCGCACCGCCGCTGCCGGCCTGGTACTGGAACACGGTCTCGCCGGCCGAGAACACCGCGTTGCCCGAGACCGAGATGCTGGTGAACACCGTGTTCGTGTTGCTGCTCGCGACCAGGTCGCCGAGGTGGCCGCCCCAGCCGATCTTCACGCCCTCGGGGCCGAGCGCCTGCCACGTCGATTGCTGGTCGTTGTGCGAGCCCAGCGCCTTCGGCCGCGGCAGCACGTTGGCGACGTATTCGGCGCGAGTCAACGGCTGCACCAGCGGGCCGGCGTTGGCGAGGATCGCCAACCGGTTGGCCGCGAACAGCGTCGCGACCTCGGGCATGCTCGGATGCAGCGCGAACGTGAACGCGCTGTTCTCGGCCGAGCCGGCCAGGCCGGCGGTGAGCTTCGGCGCGATCGCGCGCACGCCGCCCAGGCGATCGGGAGACGCGAGTGCCGCGCCGGCGACGACCGGCGTGCCGGGCGCCTTCAGCGCGATCGATTCGGGCGCCACCGAGCGCATCCGCGTGTACTCGTTGAAGGAGAGCGCGTCGGTGCGCAGCACCATGTTCGAGGAGTCGTTGCCGCCGTAGAAGAAGAGGCAGACGATGGCCTTGTAGTCGGCCGTTTGCGCGACCGCCGTGTTCAGGCTGGCGAGGTTCAGCGCGAACGGCACGGCGGCGGTACCGACCGAGCCGGAAACGACCGAGGCGGTGCGCAGAAAGCGGCGACGCGAGGCATCGAGGCGGGAGGTCTTGAGCAGTGTCATGTGGGTGTCCTCTTCAAGGCATCACTTTTGGATCAGGTAGTCGGGCGACGCCATCGACAGGAACACCGCGAGGTAGACGCGGTCGCGCTTGGCGGTGTCGATCGCGGCCTGGTTGGTCGGCGTGCCGGTCGGTGGCGGGGCGCTCGCACCGGGGGCCGGCGCGGGCACCGCCGGGTAGAGCGGCGCGGGGATCGCGCGGCTCGTCACCGCGGCGACCAGCTGCGTGCGCAGTGCGTCGGGCAGCAGGCCGGCGAACAGCAGCAGGTTCATGCGCTCGACCAGCTCGGCCGGCTTGTCGGCGAGCGCGATCTCGGCGGCGTAGTCCTGCTGGATGTCGCGGTTCGTGTCGACCGTGACGATGCTGCGCATGTAGTTCATGTAGCCCGCGACCGACACATCGTGGACGATCTGGAATTCCGGCGCGACCAGTGCGGCATCGGCGATCGGCTTGCTCGACGGCACATAGCCCGGGCGGTAGAAGTTGAACACCGTCGGCGCGAACAACACCGTCTGGTTCAGGCGCGTCGCCGGGTCGTCGGTGTTGCCGATGCCCATGAAGCGGCCGGTCCGCGAGGTGGCGTTGAACGCGCGCATGAAGTTGGCGAGCCGCACGACCGGCTCGCGCAGCTTGCCGGCGCTGGTCGCTGTGCTGACGGTGCGGGCTTCGCTGTCCAGCAAGATCGCTTTCCAGACCGCTCTCATGTCGCCGCGCTTGCCGGCGCCGTTGTCGTTGAACGCGGCGGCGACGCGGCCCACGTAGGCTGGACTCGGGTTGCTCGTGACGAGGCGCTGGATCAGCTGCCTGCCAATGAACGGCCCGACGTTCGGGTGGTTGAACAGCGTGTCGAGCGCGATCTTCAGGTCGCCCTTGGTGTCGGCCGTGGTCAGCGTCTGGGCGGGGATCGTCACGCCGAGAAAGTTCTTCGCGCTGACCGAATGGAAGTTGGTGTTGGCGGCGTACTGGTTGTAGTCCTGCATCGGGCGCCAGTCGCGCTCGAGGTTCGCGTCGTTGCCGAAGAAGCGGCGGTTCGTGCGGTCGGTGTTGACGCTGCCGGCGTACCAGCTCCAGCCGGTGAACACCTGCGACAGGCCTTCGAGGTCGGCCGATGCGTAGGCGGCGGCGGCCTTGCCGTCGCTGCCCGTCACGACCGTGCCGTCGGTGTTGAGCTTGTACTGACCCACCGTGAACAACTGCGTGATCTCGCGCGCGAAGTTCAGGTCGGGCACGCGGCCGGTGGTCGCGTCCTCTTTCTGGTTCTTCAGGTGCGACAGGTACACGCCCATCATCGGATGCAGCGCGACCGCTTCGAGCAGGTCGCGGAAGTTGCCGAAGGCGTTCTCGGCCAGCGTGTCGTAGTAGCCCGAGACGCCGCGCGGCTGGCTGCGCAGCGTGGTGTCGGTGAACGAGACGACGAAGATTTGCGACAGCGCGAACGCCGCGCGCTGGCGCAGCTGGTCGTCACCGGCGATGGCCTGGCTCCAGTACGAATCGAAGAAGTTGGTCTGGCTGATCGTGCCGCCGGTGGCGGCCAGATCGGCCGCGGCCTGGTTCATGTAGATGCGGTGGTACGACTGCGGCTTGGCAAACTGCTCGTCGATCCAGGCTGCATACGACATCGTCTGCAGGCGGGTGATCTCGGCGCTGGTCGGGCCGTAGGTGGCCTGGGTCAAAAACCGCGAGGCGGCCAGCGGTGCGTTGCTCGGCCCGGCCGCAGCAGGGCCGCTGGTCGGGCCATCGGCTTCGCTGGAGCCGCTACCGCCACCGCAAGCGGCGAGCACGGCCAGCAGGACGGCAGCCGCCGCGCCTCGGCCAAATCGGGCAGGCAGACGCGCCCGGGTTTCGGACTTTTGAACTTGTTGCACAGGAACTCCCGTTGTGACTTTCGCTCGACGAGCGCGAAAGGCCGCAGGGCGCGTGCCCGCAGCGGAAGAACCGGAAACGTCAACTCACACGAGCGGGTCGTGACGAAGTTGGCGTCTCATTGCGGTCGCGACGCTTCGCCGCGACGGATTGCGGAAGTCTTGCGAAGGAATGCTTCCGCGTGTAAGCAGACGCATCCGGCCGGATGCGCACCGGCGCGGGCGTTCCGGCGAACCGCTCGGCCGATGCTCAGGCCAGCGCCGGCGCGAGCGCCCGGCGCGCGACGTCGGCGGCTAGCGCCTGGCGAGCGGCCCAGTCGGTCAATTGATCCTCGCCGATCTTGCCGACGTTGAAGTACGCGGCCTGCGGATGCGCCATGTAGAAGCCGCTGACGCTGGCGGCCGGCGTCATCGCCATGCTCTCGGTCAGCGTCATGCCGATGTCGGCACAGTTCAGCGCCTCGAACATCGCGGCCTTGACGGTGTGGTCGGGGCAGGCCGGGTAGCCGGGTGCGGGACGAATGCCGCGGTACTTCTCGCCAATCATCTCGGCGTTGCTCAAACGCTCGTCGGCCGCATAGCCCCAGAACTCCTTGCGCACGCGCTCGTGCAGGCGTTCGGCGAAGGCCTCGGCGAGGCGGTCGGCGATCGCCTTGAACATGATCGAGCTGTAGTCGTCGAGGTCGGCCTGGAACTGCTGTTCCTTCTTCTCGGCGCCGATGCCCGACGTGACGGCAAACAGGCCGATGTGGTCGGCTACGCCCGAGCCCTTCGGCGCGATGAAATCGGCGAGGCAGCGATTCGGCCGCATGACACCGTCGACGACCGGCCGCACCGTCTGCACGCGCAGGCCACGCCAGGTCATCAGCACCTCGCTGCGCGTTTCATCGGTGTAGATCTCGATGTCGTCGTCGCCAACCGTGTTCGCCGGGTACAGGCCGATCACACCGTTCGCGGTGAGCCAGCGGCCCTCGATCGCGCGGCGCAACAGGCGCTGGCCGTCGGAAAGCACGCGGCGCGCCGACTCGCCGACGATCTCGTCGTTCAGGATCGCGGGGTACGGGCCGGCCAGGTCCCAGGTCTGAAAGAACGGGCCCCAGTCGATGCATTGCG
>JANXVK010000170.1 GCA_025351675.1 Rhizobacter sp. | reverse complement strand
AACACGAAGCGCTCTGCCAGCCAGTAGGCGAAGGTCACGACCGTCAGGATCAACAGCAGCAGTGAGAAATTGCCGCTCCATTTGCCGAGGTACCAGCCACCGAGGAAGACCCCCAGCAGGCCATAGAGCAAACCGGTCAGTGCTGCCATCAATCTTCAACCTGGAGGATGGCCAGGAAAGCTTCCTGCGGCACTTCGACAGAGCCGATCTGCTTCATGCGTTTCTTGCCGGCCTTTTGTTTTTCGAGGAGCTTGCGCTTGCGGGAAATATCACCGCCGTAACACTTGGCAATCACGTTCTTGCGCAGCGCCTTGATTGTCTCACGCGCGATGATGTTGGCCCCGATCGCGGCCTGGATCGCAACATCGTATTGCTGGCGCGAAATCAGCTCGCGCATCTTGGCCACGACCGCACGGCTGCGGTAGTTGCTCTGGCTGCGGTGCACGATGATCGACAGCGCATCGACCTTGTCCCCGTTGAGCAAAATGTCGACCTTCACGACATCGGCGCCGCGGTATTCCTTGAACTCGTAGTCCATCGACGCATAGCCGCGCGAGACGCTTTTGAGCTTGTCGAAGAAGTCCAGCACGATCTCGGCCAGCGGCATCTCGTAGGTCAGCATCACCTGCCGGCCGTGATACGCCATATTGATCTGCGCGCCGCGCTTCAGGTTGGCCAGCGTCATCACCGGACCGACGTAGTCCTGCGGCATGTACAGGTGCACCGTGACGATCGGCTCGCGGATCTCGGCGATGCGGCCGAGGTCGGGCATCTTCGAGGGGTTGTCGACCTGGATCACGGTCTGGTCGTTCAACTCGACCTGGTAGACCACCGACGGCGCGGTCGTGATCAGGTCCTGATCGAACTCGCGTTCGAGCCGCTCCTGCACGATCTCCATGTGGAGCAGGCCGAGAAAGCCGCATCTGAAGCCGAAGCCCAATGCCTGGCTGACCTCAGGCTCGTAGCGCAGCGACGAGTCGTTGAGCTTGAGCTTCTCGAGCGCATCGCGCAGCTGGTCGTACTCGCTCGCCTCGGTCGGGTACAGGCCGGCGAAGACCTGCGGCTGGATCTCCTTGAAGCCCGGCAGCGCCTCGGTGGCCACGCCCTGGTTGTTGGGCAGCTTCTTCTCGAGCGTGATCGTGTCGCCGACCTTGGCCGCCTGCAGCTCCTTGATGCCGGCGATGATGAAACCGACCTCGCCGGCGTTCAGGCGCTCGCGTGCGACCGACTTCGGCGTGAACACGCCGAGGCTGTCGGCGTTGTAGACCGCATCGCTCGCCATCATGCGGATGCGCTCGCCCTTGAGCAGCGTGCCATCGACCACACGCACGAGCATGACGACGCCCACGTAGTTGTCGAACCAGGAGTCGACGATCATCGCGCGCAGCGGCGCGTCCGGGTTGCCGCGCGGCGCCGGCATGCGGGTGATCACGGCCTCAAGAATCTCGTCGATACCCATGCCGGTCTTCGCGCTGCACGGAATCGCATGGTCGGCGTCGATGCCGATCACGTCCTCGATCTCGGCCTTCGCGTTCTCCGGGTCGGCGTTCGGCAGGTCCATCTTGTTCAGGACCGGGATCACCTCGACGCCGAGATCGAGCGCGGTGTAACAGTTGGCCACCGTCTGCGCCTCGACACCTTGGCTGGCGTCGACCACCAGCAGCGCGCCTTCGCAGGCCGACAGCGACCGGCTCACTTCATACGAAAAGTCGACGTGACCCGGCGTGTCGATCAGGTTCAGGTTGTAGACCTGGCCGTCGCGCGCCTTGTAGGTCAGTGCCGCCGTCTGCGCCTTGATCGTGATGCCGCGCTCGCGCTCGATGTCCATCGAGTCGAGCACCTGCGCTTCCATCTCCCGGTCGCTCAGGCCGCCGCAACGTTGAATCAATCGATCGGCGAGCGTGCTCTTGCCGTGATCGATGTGGGCAATGATCGAAAAATTTCTGATGTGGTCCATGCTTGCTGCGATGTTCTTGGATGGAGCTTGGTGCGCAAACAAAACGGCGCAAGCCGTTTCAGCGGAAGCTCATATCGCGAAGCGATGTGAAGGCGCGAAGCGCCGTGCTATAGCCAAAAAAAAGGCACGTCGAACGATTGACGCGCCTTCCAACAAAACGATTGGCAACTGCTTGTTGGGATTTCATTGTAGTCAAAAGAGGCTGGCTGCAAACCGCGCCGTTGCTCGATTTCGCGTCGTTGCAGCGTGCCAACAGGAAAATTCATCAACAGGTTATCCACAAATGCTTGTGGATGTCTTGGGGATAGTTTTGCCAACTCGCATTCGTTGCGGGAATCGACAAAAACAATCTTTGCGCAGTCGCGATTCTAGCGCCCGACGACACCAATCCATGATTGCCGACAGAATGTGAGTGATAACTAACATTTAATCCTGTGGGCAACTTGCCGGAAGCCGCCATTCCCGGTAGATGTAACAGCAGCATCACTCCCATCTAATGGAAAGACCCGCCGCGTCGGCCGGGTTCGATCTCAACGCGCCGGCCGGACGATCAGGAAGTTGGTCACGTCGCCGCGCCGCACGAGCACGGTCACGGCCTTCGATTTGTCGAGCTTGGCGACCGCGGCCTCGAACTGTTTGACGTTCGCGACTTCGGCGTTGTCGACCGACAGCAGCACGTCACCCTCGCGCATGCCCGCGCGCGCCGCCGCGCCTTCGACCGCCTCGACGCGCACGCCGGCCTTCACCTTGAGCTCGCGCCGCTGCGCGTCGGTGAGGTCGGCCACCGTGAGCCCGAGCATCCCCGGCGCAGCGACCTGCGGTTTCGGCGCATCGCGGCTCGCTGCACTGGCGGTTTTGTCGGCCTCGAACTCGATCACCGCCACGCTCACGTCGCGGTACGCGCCACGGCGAAACAGTTGCAAGACGGCCTTCGAGCCCGGCTTGCTCATGCCGACCATGCGCGGCAGATCGACCGACTTGTCGACCGTGCGGCCATCGACCTTGGTGATGATGTCGCCGGCTTCGACGCCGGCCTTGTCGGCCGGGCCGCCGGCCTCGACGCTGCTGACCATCGCCCCGATCGGCTTGCCCAGCCCGATCGACTCGGCGACGTCTTTCGTCACCGGCCCGATCGCGACGCCGATGCGCCCGCGAATCACGCGCCCGCTGGCGCGCAGGCTGTCGGACACCCGCGAGGCCTCGTCGATCGGGATCGCAAACGAAATGCCCATGTAGCCGCCCGAGCGGCTGTAGATTTGCGAGTTGATGCCGACCACTTCGCCGCGCATGTTGATCAGCGGGCCGCCCGAGTTGCCGGGGTTGATCGCCACGTCGGTCTGGATCAGCTTGACGAGCTCACCGGTGTCGCGCGACTTGGCACTGACGATGCCGGCGGTGACCGTGCTCTCGAGTCCGAACGGCGAACCGATCGCGATCACCCACTCGCCCACCTTCAGCTTGCCGACGTCGCCGATGCGAACCGTCGGCAGGCCGGCGGCTTCGATCTTCACGAGCGCCACGTCGGAGCGCTTGTCGGCGCCGATGACCTTCGCCTTGAACTCGCGCGAGTCGGTCAGTGTGACGATCACTTCGTCGGCGCCGTCGATCACGTGCGCGTTCGTCATCACGTAGCCGTCGGCGCTCAGGATGAAGCCGGAGCCCACGCCACGGGTCTGCGGCTCGCTATCTTGGCCGGGATTGGGTGTGGGTGGCTGCGGCGCGCGCGGATTGGGGTTCGGGTTGGGACTCGGGCGCTGGTTCGGGATCGGGATG
>JANXVK010000167.1 GCA_025351675.1 Rhizobacter sp. | reverse complement strand
GGTCGACCTCGCCGATGTCGTGCAACTCGTCCAGGTCCTGGTAACGCTGGGTGATCGCTTCCGCGATCGGCAGCGAGCGGGCGTTGGCCAGTGCGCAGAAGTCGCCGCCGGGGCAGGCGATCATGTCGGTCAGCAGGCCGACGTTGGGCGTGGCGAAGCTCGCATCGCGTGCGACCGCCCAGAGCGCGGGCAGATCGGTCTGGCGCACCCACGGCAGCATCAGGTTCTGATCGTGCGTGACACGCAGTTCGCCGTGGCTGAAATGCTCGGCGATCGCCGCTGCTTCGATCATCTGCCGGCCCGTCGCGTCGCCGGGCGCCTGACCGGAGCGCTTCAACGAGAGCGTCACCGCGCGGTAGCCGCTCAGCTTGTGCGCATGCACGTTGCGCTCGAGCCAGCGCACGTAGGCTGTCGGCGCGTCGAGCGTCGAGAGCGGCACCTCGAGCACGGCGGCCACGCCTTCAGGCAGTGCAAAGTTCTTCGCGACGCGATCGAACTCGGCTTGCGGCAGGATGTGCGCGGTGCCGGCCACGTCGTTCGCGAGGATGTCGGCGAATTCGACGTCCACCGCGTCGATGAACTTCTGGCCTTCGGCCTTGACGAGGATCTTGATGCGTGCCTTGTAGGCGTTGTCGCGCCGGCCGAAGCGGTTGTAGACGCGCACCACCGCCTCGATGAACACGAGGATCTGCTGCCACGGCAGAAACGCGCGGATTTCGGTGCCGATGACCGGCGTGCGGCCCATGCCGCCACCGACCAGCACCTTGAAGCCGATTTCGCCGGCATCGTTCCTCTTGAGCTGCAGGCCGATGTCGTGCCACGCGATGGCGGCGCGGTCCTCGACCGCCCCGGTGATCGCGATCTTGAACTTGCGCGGCAGGAACGCGAACTCCGGGTGCAGCGTGCTCCACTGGCGCAGCAACTCGGCGTACGGCCTCGGGTCGACGACCTCGTCGGGCGCGATTCCGGCCAGCGCATCGCTGGTGGTGTTGCGGATGCAGTTGCCGCTTGTTTGGATGCCGTGCATGTCGACCGCGGCGAGCGTGTCCATCACGTCGGCGGCCTGCGTCAGCGGGATCCAGTTGTATTGCAGGTTCTGGCGCGTCGAGAAGTGGCCGTAACCGCGGTCGTACTTGTCGGCGATCTCGCCGAGCGCGCGCAACTGCTTCGCACTCAGCTCGCCGTACGGGACGGCCACACGCAGCATCGGTGCGTGACGCTGCACATACCAGCCGTTCTGCAGGCGCAGTGCCTTGAAATCGTCCTCGGGCAACTTGCCGCCGAAGTGGCGCTCGAGCTGGTCGCGAAATTGCGCGGCACGCTGGTGGACGAACTGGCGGTCGAACTCAGTGTATTGATACATGGCAGCGGGGCTCGTGGCTGATTGGGTTCCGATCAACGCGGCCAGCAGCCACCACGATCGTCACCCGTTCGTCGCCGGTCGGACGCAGCGCCGCAGCGGCGCCGAAGTACGGGAATGTACGGAGCTTCCATATATCCCGAAAGAACATTGTTTGACTTTGTTTATGCGGCATAGCTATAAGACAGGCGCGAGCGCCAAAACTGGCGGAGCTCGCAGCGGGCCGCACAAAACAAGCGGCCCCGAAGCATTGCTGCTTCGGAGCCGAAAGGTAGCTGGAGGAGGATCAAGCTACCGAGGAGACAACCTTCAGGAAAACCACGAGCTAGGCCCGTGGTGAAAGTCAGATGGATGTCACTCGGCGAAGTTCACGCCGTCTACAAAAGTTTACGGCGAGGCTCCAATCGCTCCTCGGTCGATCAGGCAGCGCGCTTGGCCTTGGTGGCCTTGGCCGCGCTGGCGCTCAACGACTGGAAGTTGGCTTCCGCGGTTTCGGTCGCTTGCTTGACAGCCTTTTGCACGCCTTCGAACGCGTTGTTCGCAGCGGCGACAGCCGACTTGACCAGCGCCACGGCGTTTTCGCTGCCGGCCGGTGCGTTCTTCACGGCGGTGTCGACGACCGACAGGAACTTGGTCTGCGCTTCGGCGGCGGTGGCTTCGGCAACCTTGGTGACTTCGGCGCTGGTGGCAGCAGCGATGTCATACAGATGACGGCTGTACGCAGCGGCCTTCTCGGCAGCCGGTTGCAGCAGGCTGGCTTGCAGGGCCAGGAACTCCTGTGCGTCCTTGGCCGACATCACGGCCTTGGTGTTTTCGGCGGCTTCGCCGATCGCGGCGCGTGCGACTTGCAGGTTCAGCTCGACGAGCTTCTCGACGCCTTCGAAGGCCTTGTTGGTCAGGCCGAAGAGCACTTCGACGTTGGACTTGTGGGCGGCCATCAGTTGTTCGGCGGTCATCATGGTGAAAGTCTCCAGACAGTGAGTGAAAAAGGATTCGTTGTGCTGCCGGGTGCATCGCGCTGTTCGCGATTGCTGCACTGCAACATGAACTGAAGTATATCGACCTGACCCTGCATTGCAAGCTATTTTTGTTGCGGCGCAGCAATTTAGTCAGCAAGTTCTAATTCGATGGGTTTCGACACGATGTGAGGGCCACCGTCACAATCGTTTCGACCTATGCCGATGCAAGCCTTCTACGCCGACCAGTTCGTGCTGCCGCTGCCCCCGGGGCACCGCTTCCCGATGTCGAAGTACCGGCTGCTGCGCGAGCAACTCGAAGGCATACCGGGCTTGCAGCTGTGCCAAGCGCTGCCGGCCAGCGACGGCGAACTCGCGCTGGCGCACACGCCGGGCTACCTGTCGGCGGTGGTCGACGGCACGCTCAGCGCGGCCCAGCAGCGCGAGATTGGCTTCCCGTGGAGCGAAGCGATGGTCGAGCGCGCACGGCGCTCGGTCGGCGCGACGATCGCCGCCGCGCGCTCGGCGCTCGCCACCGGCCTCGCGACCAACGTGGCTGGCGGCACGCACCACGCGACGGCCGACAAGGGCAGCGGCTACTGTGTCTTCAACGACGCCGCCGTCGCGGCGCGTCTGATGCAGGCCGAGTGGCATCGCCGGAGCCCGCCGGGCCGCCCCAAGGGCGACTACCGGAGTGCGCAGCACGAAGGCTCCCAAGAGAGTCGACAGCTGCTGCGCGTCGCGATCATCGACCTCGACGTGCACCAGGGCAACGGCAGCGCGTCGATCTTTGCCGACGACCCCACCGTGTTCACGCTGTCGCTGCACGGTGCGAAGAACTTCCCGTTCCGCAAGGAACGCAGCAACCTCGATGTGGCCCTGCCCGACGGCTGCGACGACGCGGCCTACTTGCGCGCGCTCGACGATGCGCTCGCCGCGCTCTGGCGTCATCACGCGCAGGCGCTGCCCGGCCTGATCTTCTATCTCGCCGGTGCCGACCCGCACGAAGGCGACCGCCTCGGCCGCCTGAAGCTGACCACCGCCGGCCTCGCCGAACGCGACCGGCGCGTGCTTTTGGCCGCGCGCGAACGGCGCATCCCGGTGGCACTGTCGATGGCGGGCGGCTACGGGTGCGTCATCGAAGACACGGTGCAGGTTCACCTCGGCACGATCCGCGCGGCGATCGAGAGCTGGCGTCAATGGAACAATGCGGGGCCATGAGCACCGACACACCCGTCATCGTTCGGCCCGTTTCGCAGCCGCGCGACGCCTACCGTCACTTCAGCAGCATCTCGACCCGCTGGTCGGACAACGACGCCTACGGCCACGTCAACAACGTCGTCTACTACAGCTGGTTCGACACGGTCGTGAACCGCTACCTGATCGAGGCCGGCGTGCTCGACGTGCAGCGCGGCGCGGTGATCGGCCTGGTGGTCGAGACGCACTGCAACTACTTCTCGCCGGTGTCGTTCCCGCAGACGGTCGACGCCGGCCTGCGTGTCGCGAAGCTCGGTGCGTCGAGCGTGCGTTACGAGATCGGACTGTTCGGCGGCTTTGATCCGATGACCGCGGCCTGCGGGCACTTCGTCCACGTGTATGTCGACCGCGAGACGCGCCGCCCGGTGTCGTTGCCCGCGCCCCTGATTCAGACCCTGCAAGGACTCCTGTGAGCATGACGACCCAGCCAACACCCGAACAGACCGCGGCTGTCGACACCGCGATCATCACGCGCCGCTCGCTGCGCGCCTTCCTGCCGACACCGGTGCCGCGCGAGACGATCGCGGCGATCCTCGAAGTCGCGGCGCGCGCACCGTCGGGCACGAACACGCAGCCGTGGAAGGTCTGCGTGCTGACCGGCGACGCCAAGACCGAGCTCTCGCGCAAGGTCGCCGCGGCCTACGACGACCCCGAAGAGCGCGCGAAGCACAGCGAGGAGTACGCCTACTACCCGACCGAGTGGAAGTCGCCGTTCATCGACCGCCGCCGCAAGGTCGGCTGGGACCTGTACGGCTTGCTCGACATCGCCAAGACCGACAAGGCGCGCATGCACGCGCAGCACCGCCGCAACTACGAGTTCTTCAACGCGCCGGTCGGCCTGATCTTCACGATCGACCGCGTGATGCAGCAGGGCAGCTGGCTCGACTACGGCATGTTCCTGCAAAGCGTGATGGTCGCGGCGCGTGGCCGCGGCCTGGACACCTGCCCGCAAGCTGCGTTCATGCAGTTCCACCGCATCATCGGCGAGCACATCGGCATGCCCGACGACGAGCAAGTGGTCTGCGGCATGTCGCTCGGCTGGGCCGACCCGGCTGCGGTCGAGAACACGCTGGTGACCGAGCGCGAGCCGGTCACGGGGTTCGCGCGCTTCATGGAATGAGCGTCGCCGGGGGGCAGCTCTCGGCTTGGTGGGGCGTTCCGTTCGCGGGCAATGCTGCTGTCAATCGCGTTGCTGCCGCTGCGGGCACCCGCGCTGTGGCAGCGCGACGCCGGAAGAATCGCGCTCGGCTGGTCGCTCGCGTTGCTGCTGCCGTTCGCGGCCGGCCACGCGGTCGCCCACACGCTGCTGGCCGAGTCGCTGTTCGGCGTCGAGCTGACGCTGATCTCGCTCGCGATCACGCCGAAGGTCGTGCGTGCCGCCAACGAGTTCTCGTGGGGCCCGATGAAGGAAGTCGCCGAGCTGTTCATCGGCATCTTCGTCACGATGATTCCGATGCTCGCGATGCTGAAGGCCGGCGGGGCTGGCGGGGCCAGCGCTTTTGCGGCGGTCGCGCGCGCCGTCACGGGGCCCGACGGCCAGCCGCTGCCTCGGGCGTACTTCGGGTTCAGCGGGCTGTTGAGCTCGTTCCTCGACAACGCGCCGACCTACCTGGTGTTCTTCAACCTCGCCGGCGGCGACGCGCAGCTGCTGGTGACGCGCCTGGCCGCGACGCTCGCGGCGGTGTCGGCCGGCTCGGTCTTCATGGGCGCGAACACCTGCATCGGCAACGCGCCGAACTTCATGGTCAAAGCCATCGCCGAAAGCCGCGGCATCAAAATGCCCAGCTTCTTCGGCTGCATGGCGTGGTCGGGTGCCATCCTGATCCCGTTGTTCGTGCTGATCACCTTCATCTGGTTTCGTTGAGGAGTTTTTCGTGAGCAAGCCATCCGTTCTCGTCTGCCGCGCGGTCTTTCCGGACATCGTCGATCGCCTGCGTGAGCACTTCGATGTCGAAGACAACACCAGCGACGTCGTCTGGTCGCCGGCCGAACTGGTCTTGCACCTGCAAGGCAAGGCCGGCGTGTTCATCACCGGCACGCAGCCGATCGACACTGCTCTGCTCGACGCCTGCCCGGACCTGCGCGCCGTGTGCAGCATGGCGGTCGGCTACAACAATGTTGACGTGCCGGCCTGCACCGCGCACGGCGTCCTGGTGAGCAATGCGCCCGATGTACTGACCGAAACCACCGCCGATTTCGGCTTTGCGCTGATGATGGCCGCGGCCCGCCGCATCACCGAGAGCGAGCACTTCTTGCGGCGCGGTGAGTGGACCAAGTGGAGCTTCGACATGTTCGCCGGCAGCGATGTGCATGGCGCGACGATGGGCGTGCTCGGCATGGGCCGCATCGGCCAGGCGATCGCCCGGCGCGGCGCGCTCGGCTTCGGCATGAAGGTGATCTACCACAACCGCTCGCGGCTGAACGAGGCCGACGAAGCCACGATTGGTG
>JANXVK010000116.1 GCA_025351675.1 Rhizobacter sp. | reverse complement strand
TTGTGGGCCGCGGCGAACGCGATTCAGGGCCTGTCGAACTGCATCGACGAGACGATCGAGTACACCCGCGAGCGCCAGATTTTCGGCAAGAGTGTGCTCGACAACCAGGTCGTGCATTTCAAGCTCGCCGAGCTGAAGACGGAGATCGAATCGTTGCGCGGCCTCGTCTACATGGCGACCGAAAGTTACGTCGCGGGCAAGGACGTGACCGAGTGGGCCTCGATGGCCAAGCTCAAGTCGAGCCGGCTGCTGCGCACCGTGCCGGACAGCTGCATGCAGTATTGGGGCGGCATGGGTTACACATGGGACAACCGGGTCTCGCGCTTGTACCGCGACGGCCGGCTCGCATCGATCGCCGGCGGCGCCGACGAGGTGATGATGGGCATCATCTCGAAGTACATGCACACCTTGCCGGCGCGATGACAGCCCCTTGTCGCCTTCGGCGTCGTCCCCCAAGGGGAGCTCGGTCCGCCGAGGTCCACGAGGTGGGCCTCTTCGTGGCCCATGGCGGCCCGGCGCTGGCCCGAGGTCGCTGACCATGCTGCGCATCGAGACACGCGGCGCGTTCGTCTTCGCGACGCTCGACGCACCGGCCACGCGCAACGCGTTGAGCGACGCGATGGTGACCGGCCTCGGTGAAGCGCTCGGGCTCGCCGAGTCGCAGCCGACGGTGCGCGCGCTGGTGATCCGCGGCGCGGGCGGCACCTTCTGCGCCGGCGGCGATTTCAGCGGCTTTCGCGCGCTGATGGCCGAGCCGGTGCCGGCCGCTGGCGTCGATCCGATCGTCGCGTTCAACCGCGGCTTCGGTGCGTTGCTCGAACGCATACATGCCAGCCCCGTCGCCACGATTGCGGTCGTCGACGGTGCAGCGATCGGCGGCGGCTGCGGCCTCGCGGCCAGTTGCGACTTCGTGCTCGCCGCGAGCAACGCGCAGTTCGCGATGCCCGAGGTCACGCTCGGCTTGCCGCCGGCGCAGATCGGGCCGTTCGTCGCGGCGCGGCTCGGGGCTGGCGCGGCCGTGCGGCTGCTGCTCACCGGCCGGCGCATCCCGGCCGCGCAGGCGCTCGCCTGTGGCCTCGTCGATGAAGTGCACGAAGGCGCTGCGCTCGACGAGCGGCTGGCCGCGTTGCTCACCGAGCTCGGCCGCGCCGAGCCGGCCGCGCTGCGTGCGACGAAGGCGATCCTGAAGCGTCGCACAACCGAGCCGCTGGGCGCGACGCTCGACTTCGCAGCGCACGCGTTCGCCGCCGCATTGCGCAGCGGCACCGCGGCGCACGGCCTCGCGGCGATGTCGGCGAAGCGGCCCGCCGCGTGGGTCGTGCGGCCGGGCGAGACCACGGAATGACGCGCTTCGATTCGCTGCTGATCGCCAACCGCGGCGACCAGACCGCGCCAGCGGCCGCGGCGGCGAAGCCACATCGTCAGGCACGCGCAGCGTGCACGACGATCTCGCCGGGGAGAACCGAATGTTCAGCTCACTCCTGATCGCGAACCGCGGCGAAATCGTCACGCGAGTGGCGCGCACCGCCCGTGCGATGGGCTTGAAGACGATCGCGGTCGCGTCCGATGCCGACCGGGCCGCGCCGCACACGCAGGCCTGTGACAGCGTCGTGCCGATCGGTGGCGAGCGGCCGGCTGACTCCTATCTGCGCATCGACAAGCTCCTCGCCGCGGCCGACGCGAGCGGCGCGCAGGCCGTGCATCCGGGTTACGGTTTCCTCTCCGAGAACGCCGCGTTCGCGCAGGCCGTGATCGACGCCGGCCTGGTCTGGATCGGGCCCACGCCGGCTGCGATGCGCGCGATGGCCGACAAGTCGCGCGCGCGCTTGACGCTGGCGGCCGCCGGCGTGCCGGTGCTTCCAGGCTACGACGGTGAAGACCAGCAGCCCGACGCGTTGCGCGCCGCGGCGCTGCGCACGGGCTTTCCGCTGATGATCAAGGCGAGCGCCGGCGGCGGCGGGCGCGGCATGCGGCTGGTGCTCGACGAAAGCACGCTCGACGCGGCGCTGGCGTCGGCGGCCGCCGAAGCGCAAGCCGCGTTCGGCGACGCCCGCCTGCTGATCGAGCGCGCGTTGCTCAGCACGCGCCACGTCGAGATCCAGGTCTTCGCCGACACGCACGGCAAGGTCATCCACCTCGGCGAACGCGAATGCTCGGTGCAGCGGCGGCATCAGAAGATCATCGAGGAAGCGCCCTCGCCTGCCGTCTCGCCCGCGTTGCGCCGGCGCATGGGCGAGGTCGCGGTCAGGGTCGCGCGCGAGGTCGGCTATGTCGGCGCGGGAACGGTCGAGTTCCTGCTCGACGAGCGCAGTGAGTTCTGGTTCATCGAGATGAACACGCGGCTGCAGGTCGAGCACCCGGTCACCGAGGCGCTGCTGGGTGTCGACCTGGTTGAGTGGCAGTTGCGCGTCGCGATGGGCGAGCCGCTGCCGCTGACTCAGGACGAAGCACTCGCGCGCTACGAGCGCGGCGGCCACGCGATTGAGGCGCGCCTGTGCGCCGAAGACCCGGCCCACGGCTACCTGCCGCAATCGGGCCGCGTGCGCCACTGGCAGCCACCGCGCGGCGTGCGCTGCGACCACGCGCTGGCGAGCGGCTGCGAGGTCAGCCCGTTCTACGACTCGATGCTTGCGAAGGTGATCGCGCATGCGCCGCAGGGAAGCGCCGGACCGCCCCACGCTTCCCTGTCCCCCAGGGCCACGAAGGGGCCGCTTCGCGGTGCCCCCCCCCA
>JANXVK010000099.1 GCA_025351675.1 Rhizobacter sp. | reverse complement strand
CGTCGACGACGCCGATCGCCAAGAACAGTCACACACTCGCTACGTCCTCGCGGCCGGCGCGACCGGGCTGCTGCGTGCGTTGATGCGCACGGCCATTCGCTCGCCGCGCCTGATTGCACGCGCGGCCAAGCTGTCTTGGCGCATGTTCCGGCAATCGGAGCGTTCGCTGGCCAAGCACCTGGCCTCGCTCGGCGAGGCCTGTCTGGTGCGAGACTGGGCCGTCGAGGCCGGTTGCCATCACCTGCACGCGCACTTCGCGACCAACTCCGCCGAGGTGGCGATGCTCGCGCATGCTCTGGGCGGCCCTCGCTACAGCTTCACCGCCCACGGCTCGGACATCATGGACCGGCCGGGTCAAGTAGGCCTGCCGATGACCGTGGGCAATGCAGCGTTCGCGGTGGCGGTCTCCTCGTTCGGGCGGAGCCAGATCTTCAGGTGGATCCCGTTCGAACAATGGGGCCGGGTTCACGTCGTCGGGTGCGGGCTCGAACCCGACTACGCCTCGGGCGGATCCGCCATTGGGCAAGTACCCCGACGCCTGCTGTGCATCGGCCGACTGTCCAAGGAAAAGGGCCAGATCCTGCTCTTGCAAGCCGCGCGGCAACTTGCGCAAGCCGGCGTCGCATTCGATCTCGTGCTCGCCGGCGACGGGCCTATGCGTGCCGAGATCGAGCGCCTTATCGCGCGCTTCGGCCTCTCCGATCGCGTCGTCATTACGAGCTGGCTGGACGCAGCGGGCATCAAACACGAACTCGCGATGGCGCGCGCGCTGGTGGTGCCGAGCCTCTCCGAAGGCCTGCCGATCGTGATCATGGAGGCCATGGCGAGCCGCCGCCCAGTCGTCGCACCTTATCTGGCAGGCATTCCGGAGTTGGTGCAGAACGGCCGGACAGGATGGCTGTTTCCCCCCGGAGATATTGAATCCCTTGCGTCAGCCATGCGATCCTGTCTCGAAGCATTCGAGACCGATCTCTCCAAGATGGGCGAGGTCGCACGGAACGACGTCTTCGCGGCACACGACATTCAGATTGAAGTACGCAAGTTGATCAAACTATTCGAGAACACATCCATGCCGGTCAATGCTTCGGAGTCATCGGAATGAACGATCAAAGCACTCTTCGTATCGGCATTTTGGTCGACAGTGAATGGGTGTCCAAGTACGTCTTTGACCTCGTGACGTGGAGCAAGGCTCAGCCCGGGCTGGCCATCACTCATCTCATTCTGCATCCACCGCGATCCGAACCTGCTTCCTCCTTGCTCTCCAAAGCCCTCAAAGTGATCTCGTCCGGGAAGGTCCACGCCAGCATCTCGAAACTGATGTTTCGGTGCTTGCTGGCGGTTGAGCGCTCGCGCTTGACGAGAATGCCGAGATATCGTGATCATGGATCGAAGCACAACGTGCGCGAGTTGATCGCTGATGTCCTTGTCTTGCGGCCCCTGATCTCTGCCTCGGGGTTTTCGTTCCGCTTCGATGAAGTCGACATCCAGACTGTTCGCGGATTGAAACTCGACCTTCTCATTCGTTGCGGCGGCGGAATTCTGCGAGGCGACATTCTTTCGTCTGCCGCCTTCGGTGTGATTTCATTCCACCACGGCGACAACCGAATCAATCGCGGCACGCCTGCGGGGTTCTGGGAGGTCTATCACCGACAGCCAACGACCGGCTTCACGCTGCAACGACTTGGTGAAGAGCTCGATGGCGGTGACGTACTGATGCGCGGTCACTTCCCAACACGCCACTTCTACCTTCTCAATCAGGCTGCACTTTTTGAGAAGTCAAACTACTACCTGAAACTTACTTTGGAGCGATTGGCCGAATCGCGCCAGGCGCCACCAAGTATTCCACCCGTTCCTTACTCCGAAAAACTGTTTCGCACGCCGCAGGCGCTTCAGACCGTCAGCTATCTCGGCCGCTCGATCGGGGCCACGCTCGCGAAGAGGGCTCAGAAGCTGCTGGGGAAAGAGGCTCAGTGGCAGGTGTCGTTTCTTCACAGCGAATGGAGAAGCGCTGTACTGTGGCGCGCAACGCCGATTCCCAATCCTCCGGGGCGGTACCTTGCGGATCCGTTTCTGCTGGCGCGCAACGGAAAGAACTATTGCTTCGTCGAAGACTTCGATTGCTCGACCCGTCGAGGGAGGATCTCGGTCTACGAAATCGGTCCTCGCGGCGCGCGGATGCTCGGCGTTGCGATCGACGAGCCGTTTCACCTGTCTTTCCCGTTTCTGTTCGAGTACGAAGGAACGTTGTACATGTGCCCGGAATCCTCGCAGAGCAAGGAGATCAGAATCTACCGCTGCGTCGACTTCCCGACCGGCTGGATGCTCGAGACGACGGCGATGACCGACGTGAGCGCGGTCGACACCATGTTCTTCGAGCGGCACGGAAAGTGGTGGATGTGCACGAACATCGATCCGTCGAACACGGGCGAACACTGTTCAGAGTTGTACTTCTTCTCGTCTGACTCGCCACTCTCGTCGACATGGAAGCCTCACGCCAACAATCCGGTTCTGGTGGACGCCTCCAAGGCCCGCAACGGCGGCTTGCTCCGCGATGGACAGCAACTCTTCAGAGTGTCGCAGAGGCAGGGCTTTGATCGCTACGGCGCGGGGTCGCAGATCAATCAGATTGTCAAGTTGTCCGAAACCGAATACGAGGAAACCTGCATCGCGACAATCGACCCCGGGTTCGGCGATGGTCTGCTCGGAACGCATCACTTCCACAGCGTTGGGCAGTTGACCGCTTTCGACTCTCTCGCCGAAAGGCCGGTCCGGTGACAGAGATGTTCAAGCCGTCGGTTCATCCCGATTCCGATCAAGCCGCCATGGACCGCTCATACCTCATCGTTTCCCCGTGTCGCAACGAGGCCGAATTCATGCGCCAGACGCTCGACACGGTGATCGCGCAGTCGGTGCGACCCGCGCTGTGGGTGATCGTCGACGACGGCTCGACCGACGCCACGCCGAAGATCCTCGCCGAGTACGCGGCGCAGTACGACTGGATTCGCATCGTCACCCGCACCGACCGCGGCAAGCGGGCGGTCGGGCCGGGTGTCATCGAGGCCTTCTACGCCGGCTACGAGACGGTCGATCCGAACGCCTACGCGTACCTGTGCAAACTCGATCTCGACCTGAACCTGCCGGTCGGGTACTTCGAGGGGCTGATGCAGCGCATGGAGGCCGACCCGCGCATCGCCACCTGCAGCGGCAAGGCCTACATCCACGAGCACGGCGCGCTGGTCAACGAGCGCCACGGCGATGAAACCTCCATCGGCGCGACGAAGTTCTACCGCGTCTCCGGCTTCCTGGCGCTCGGCGGCTTCGTGCGCGAGGTGATGTGGGACGGGATCGACGGCCACCGCTGCCGCATGCGCGGCTGGATCGCCTGCAGCTGGGATGCGCCGGAGCTGCGCTTCGTCCACCTGCGGCCGATGGGGTCGAGCCAGACCGGCATCCTGACCGGGCGCATGCGGCACGGCTACGGCCAGTATTTCATGGGCACAGGCTTCGTCTACATGCTGGCCAACGCGCTGAACCGGGCGAACGAGAAACCGTACGTGCTGGGCAGCTTGGCGATGGTCTGGGGCTGGCTCAAGAGTGCGCTGCAAGGCCTGCCGCGCTACGAGGAGCCCGGCTTTCGCGCCTTCCTGCGGCGCTACCAGTGGCGTGCGTTGACGGTCGGTAAGCGCCGCGCGGTCGAAGAGCTGGCGCGCCCCGAGCAGCATGCCGCCTGATTTTTCGCGCGACGTTCGCCTCGTCCTCGGGCTGCCGTTCGACGTCGTCACCGCGACGCAGGCAGAAGCCCTGCTGCGGTCTGCGATCACACGGCGTGCCCGCTGTTTCCTGACGACTCCGAACCTGAACTTCGCCGTGAGCTGCCTGCACGACCCGGCGTTTCGCGCGTCGGTGCTCCAGAGCGACCTAAGCTTGGCCGACGGCTGGCCGGTGGTCGCGATCGGTCGGCTGATCGGCGCGCGGTTGCCGGAGCGGGTCGCCGGATCGACGCTGTTCGAACGCCTTGCCGCGTCGCCCAGCCGGCCTGCGGTGCGGGTGTATTTTTTCGGCGGCCCCGACGGCGCAGCCGAAGCGGCCAGCGCGCGGCTGAATGCCGATCCCGCGAGCGGCGCGGTCTGTGCCGGCTTCGATGCACCCGGCTTCGGCAGCGTCGCCGAGATGAGCACGCCGGCCCACTTGGCGCGTGTGAATCGCGCGCACCCCGATTTCGTGGTGCTGGCACTCGGCGCGAAGAAGGGTCAGGCCTGGATTCAGAACAATCTCGGGGTCATCGAGGCGCCGGTGATCAGCCACCTCGGCGCAGTCGTCAACTTCGTCGCCGGATCGATCTCGCGAGCGCCCGGGTGGGTGCAGGCGGCGCGACTTGAATGGCTCTGGCGCGTCAAGGAAGAGCCGCAACTTTGGCGCCGCTACGCCGGCGACGGCTGGGCGCTGATGCGCCTGCTGGTCACGCGCATAGTTCCGCTGGCGATTCAGGTGCAGCTCGCCCCGGCAAGCAAGGTGGAGCTGTCCGCCGCCAGCGTCACCCGAGTCGACACGTCGGAGGGCGCGACGCTCCACCTCTCGGGCGCCTGGACGCGGGAGAACTTGGCGCCGCTGCGAGTTGCGTTGGCGCAACTGGCCAAATCCCGCAAGGACGTGTCGCTCGACATGGCCGCGGCTTCACACCTTGACAGCACGGCGATCGCGCTGATCGCGCTGCTGCTGGGCTGGCAGTTGAAGATCGGCGCTTCCTGGCGTGTCGTGAACGTGCCGGCCGCAATCCGCAGGACGCTGCACTTGGCCTGCGCGGACTACCTGTTGGCGCCCGAGGGAACCGATTGAGCGAAAGTTCACACCAACCGGCCGACGCACGGGGTGCCCAGCAAGGGGCACCCCGGGCACAATCCATCGGAGTCACTTTGGGGGACGCATGAAAACCACTCGCATCGCTTTGACCATGGCCGCGCTGATGTGCGCCGCCGCCGCCGCCGGTTTCGCAGTCCGACCGGGTACGAAGGCGGCTGACGCCGGCTCGGCCGTGTCGCTCGAGGCCATCGTCCCGAAGACGTTCGGCGACTGGACGCTGCTGCCCGAGCAAGGCGCCCAAGTCGTCAACCCGCAGACCCAGGAGTTGCTCAACAAGCTCTACAGCCAGTTGATGACGCGCACCTACGTCAACAAGGACGGCTACCGCATCATGCTGTCGATGGCCTACGGTGATGATCAGCGCGGCGGCTTGGCGGCGCACCGCCCGGAGGTTTGCTACCCGGCCCAAGGTTTCAAGCTCGGCAAGGTCGAAGATGGCGCCCTGGCCACGGCCTTCGGCAACATCGACGTGCGCCGCGTCGGCACCAGCATCGGTGCCCGCAACGAGCCTGTGACCTACTGGTTGACGGTCGGCGATCAGGTGATCCGCTCGAAGCTCGACAAGCGCATCGCCGAGATTCGCCTGGGCCTGACCGGGCAGATTCCCGACGGCTTGCTGTTCCGGGTGTCGTCGATCGACACCGACGATGCACGCGGTTTCGCGATGCAGCAGAAGTTCACGGCCGACATGATGTCGGCCGTACCGCCGACAGCGCGCAAGCAACTCAGCGGGTTGTCGACCACGCCGCCGTCGGCGAGCTGAACGACCGAGGCCAAGGCGGTGAAGCAATTCGTCGCCGGCCCGCAGGCGGGCCAGCCCGCTCAGGGATTCGCGGGGGTGTCTTCAGCCGGCGCGTCGGCCGGTGCAGGTGTCTTCACGACCTTCGGCGCGGCCGGGATGATCTTGTCGAGCAGCATGTCGATGAAGAAGAAGAACACCAGTGCCACCAGCATCAGCACCATGCCGGCCGCACCGTGCAGGAAACCCTGGCCGGCCTCGTCGCCGAGGTAGTAGGTCACCAGCACGAGCGTGATCACGCGGATGATGTTGGCGACGAATGCGATCGGCAGGATCGACGCCAGCATGATCCCCATGTGCAGCTTGCGCTTGCGGCCCATCAGGTACATGAACAGCGTGCCGAGCGCCGAGAGGCTGAACATCGAGTGCAGGCCCGAACAGGCATCGGCCACCTGCAGCTGGTAGGGCCCGATCGACAGAATGACGCCGCTGCGGGCGATCGGATAGCCGACGAGGTAGAGCAGGCTCTCGACGATGTTGGCGATCAAACCCTTTAGCGAGCCGGTGATCGCATCGACGAGCACCCCAGGCAGCGGGATCATGAAGACAAAGTAGATCAGTGGAAACCACACCAGGCGGATCGCTGTTGTGCCGCGCAACAGCAGCAGCACGCCCGCGACAACTACGGGCTGCGACGCGAACTCGAGGATCGAGATGTTGAAGACCCGACCGACGAAATAGATCAGCAGTCCGAGCCCGAAAATCGGCCAACCCAGCAGGGGTAGCGGTTGAACCGGCGCCTTGTCGATATCGTGGCGCAGGGTCCAGAACAACCACCCCATCACCGCCAGGACGATGGCGCCGTGGCCCTGCTCTTCGCTCTGCCACAAACCTTGCGATGCGGCCCAGTAGATGGGCACATACATCACGGCGAAACCGACCAGCGCGGCGAGCCAGGCGAGATCGGGCAGCGCTACCGCGGTACGGCCTCGGCGCGATGGCAGCACACTGCTCACAGGTTTTTCTCTTTGCGTGCCTTGACGGGCGGCACCTCATTCAGCACCGAACCGACGACACTGACACCGGCGTTCATCAGTCCCTGAACCAAGTCGGCGAACGCGGCTACGCGGGTCTGCGAACTGCGTGCCACCGCAAGTGCGGCACCGGTGCGCACGGCGATCATCGCGGCGTCTTCACCTACCGACATCGCCGGCGTGTCGACGATCACCACGTCGAAGGTCGACTTCACCTGCAGCATGAACTCGTCGAAATTGAGCCGGTTGAGCAGCTCCAGCGGGTTCGGCGGAACCGGTCCGGCCGGCAACACGCACAGGCCCGCCAGATCGGGGATGCGCACGATCGCCTCTTCACGCGAACGACCCGACAGCACGGTCGACAGGCCGATCTTGTTCTCCAGGTAAAAAAGTTCATGCTGGCGCGGATGACGCATGTCGGCATCCACCAACAGGGTGCGCTCGCCGAGCTGCGAGAACACCACCGCCAGATTCGCCGCCAGGTTGCTTCGACCCTCACCGCGTTCGGTGCCGACGATGGTCAAAATCTGGCGCTGATCGGCCTTGTCGAACCAGCGCAGCATCAGCTGGCTGCGAATCGCGCGCAGCTGTTCGACACGCGGACTGAACGGTTCGTAGGCCGCCACGAGTTCGTCGCTGACCGGCTTCTTCTCGCCCGGCGCCTTGCGCAGATACGCATAGGCGAACTGGCGCGACAGCGCGTACTGAATGTCGGCCTCGGTCAGCAGGCCCAAGCGCACTGCCGCATCACCGAAACGCAGGTTGTGCTCCTTCTGGACCAGCAGCACCCGTTCGGCATCCTCGGGCTTGAGCAGCCCGCTGTCGATCAAGATGCCGCCCAGCGAGCGGCTCACCCGTGGTGCACCCGACAGCATCGACACGGTCATCTTCATGAGCCCACTCCCGGTGCCGTCAACATCGGCCGCGTCGGGTTCATCGGCCCGACCTGCAACAGCCTGCGGAACACCGGCCGCTTCGAGCCCTCCGGCCGCAACACGCCGATCACCGGCACGCCGGCCATCACCATCATGTCTTCAGGATCGCGCACACGGCGGTCGACCAGCTCCCAGCCGAGCGCGGCCAGCATGCCGAGTGCAAGCCCACCGACGATCGAGCCGAGCACACCGACCAGTACCCTCGGGCGCGAAGGCTCGAGCGGCTCCACGGCGGGGCTGAGCAGTCGCGTGTTGGCTTGGTTGTTCTGACTGGCGAGCGTGAACTGGCCAACGCGCGAGCTGACGCCTTCGTACGCGCGCTGCGCGGTATCGACATCACGCTTGATGACGGCCTCGAGATCGCGGTCGGCCCGCAAGGTCTGGAGCTTCTTCTTCTGATCGTCGACCATGCTCTGCAGTTCGCCGACCTTTTGGGCGCTGCCCCGGCTGGAGGTCGACGTGCCACCCGAAACACGTCGCGACTCCTGCGCGATCTGGGCCCGCAACTCGCCCATCTGTGCTTCGAGCTGAATGCGCGACGGATGGTTCTTCCCGACGACCGCACTCAACTCCGTCATGCGCGTTTCGGCGTTCGCCAACTGACCTTTCAAGGCGGCCACGGCCGGGCTCGAAAGGATGTCGGGCGACGACGGCCCGCCGGAATTGCGCAAACGCGTCTGCGCTTCGACGAGCTCAGCCTGAGCAGTGCTGAGCTGGCTCACGAGGGCTTGGTACCGCGCGTTCTCCTGGTCGAAACGCTCATCGGACACGATGATGCCCTTGTCTTGCTGGAACTTGGACAGCTTGGATTGCGCTGTCTCGAGGTTGTTGCGCAGGACCTTCGTCTGATCGTCGAGGAACGTGGCCGACTGGCGATCCGGTGCGACGCGCAACTCGACCGACACGTCCATGTAGGCCTGAACGAACGCGTTGGCGGCGGCCTGCGCGAAGATCGGGTCCTGCGCCGAGAACGAAACATTGATCACGTTGCTGCCGCGCGCCGGCTCGACGCCCAGCCCGCGCTGCAGCAGGCTGGCGAAGTAGCGCTCAAGTGGAATCTTGGCGTTGGTCTGGTCGCGCCATTGCGCAACTGCGGACGGGGAGCGTTCCACACCGAGCATCTTCACCACACGCGCAGCCACACGCTCGCTCTTCAGGATGTCGATCTGCGTCGCCATGTAGCCGGGCGCCGCCAAGCTCGGTGCGATGGCGCCAAGCACGGGGTCGATCCGCATCTCGACAATCATCGCCGACTCGGCCGTGTACTGTTTGGGCAGCAGCAAGGTGGTCGCGATGCCGGCGGCCGAGACCAGCACCAGCAGCGCCAGCACCAGCCATTTGCGGGCCCAGACGATCCTCAGGAATTGTTTGATGGACATGTTGCGGATATCGGCTAGAAAAGAGATTCCTTGACGTAAATCACGTCGTCACGCAGAACCGGATCGTTCATGTCCAGATCACCGATGCTGACCGCACCCGTGGTGTCGCGGCGATGGACCTTGATGCCCCGCTGGGTGCCGCGCGCGGTGAGACCGCCGCTTTGCGCCAGCGCCTGCATCAGCGTCATCCCGCGCTCCAGACGGAACTGGCCGGGGCGCTGCACCTCACCGTAGATGTAGGCGCTGGGCGCCCGATCCACATAAATGATGTCGCCATTCGCGACCGTCAGGTCGAGTTCGGACTTGCCGGATTGCAGGATCGCCGGCATGTCGATGTCGAGCTTGATCGCGCGGCCGTTGCGCGTGCCCACCAGCGTGACCACATCGGCGCCGCCGGGCACGACCCCGCCCGCCGCCGCGACCATCTCGGAAACCTTGGCGCCGACGGTCTCGATCGGATAGCGACCCGGCTTGCCGACCTGCCCCAGGATCGAGATCACGCTGCTGCGGATCTGACCGATCTGCAGCGTGACCTGCGGGCGCAGGACGAAGCCGCCGTCGCGCAGGCCTTTCGCGATCTTCTGTTCGGCCGCGGCGACCGTCAGCCCACCGACCGCCAGATTGCCGATCAGCGGGAAATTGATCTGCCCGGTCTCGGAGATCCGCGCACCATCGACGGTCAGGTCGGGGTTCTGGTAGACCGTGATCTTGACGATGTCGCCGACGCCCAGCAGCGCCTCCGGCTTGGCCGGCGTGGAAGCCGCCGAGGCCGACGGGCTCGTCTGGGCGAAGGCACTCGAACACAGTGTCAGCGCCAGAAGCAGATAGCGAAGGAAGTTGCGCATTTTTTCGAGTCTCATACTTCGGTAAAGATCCGGGCGACAGGTGCCCGGTCAGGCGGACTCGTCACTTGAAGCCCTTGATGCCTTTTTCGAGCGTGCCGGACGCCGGCGACGACGCCGGCCCGGTGTTGATCGGCTCGACTTCGACGTTCGGCGCCGCGCTCGGAATCGAGCCTGCGGGCATGGCCGGCGCAATCGAGGTAAGCGGAGAGGCTTCCGACGCGGCCGGTGGCGGCGACGTCACTTCCTTCGCACCGCCCTTCGCGTACTCGCCGACGTATTGGAGCTTGGACGCACCGCGCAGCGCCTTCATGTCGTCCTCGACGACCTTGCGCTTGCGCTCGTTCCACAGAAACTGCTCAATCGCGGGCGTGGCACGTGCCTCGTCGACCGGCTGGCTGCGCGAACCGGCCACGATCACCACCTGCGCGCCAGTCGGCGTGGCGGTGAAGATCGTCTGGCCATCCTTCATCTGCGCGAACGTGTCGACGCTCGCCAGCGGCAACTGCTCGGCCGCGCGCACCGCTTGGTTGGCGCCGTATTTGAAATCGTTGGTCTTCAGGTAGTTCACGAAATCAGGCAGATCCTTGGCCGCGGCCAACTTGGCCCGCAACTCGGGCACCTGCGAGGGCGTGGCTTGGATCGCGAGCTCCTGGAGGTTGTAGACGCGGCGCTCCTTGAACAAGGCCGGGTGGGCGTCGTAGTACGTCTTGATCTCGGCCGGGCTCGGCTTGGGTGCACCAGCCGAGATCTTCTCGACGTAGGCGCGCGCAACGATGTCGCGGCGTGACGCTTCGAGTTGCTGAACGACGCGCGGGTCGCGATCCAGCTTCTGATCTTGCGCCTTCTGCAGCGCCAGCTCCTGATCGATCAGGCGCTCGAGCACCTGCTTGCTCGCCGAGGCCGCCTGCTCCGGCGCCAGACCCCGCTGCTGCTGCAGCACGAAATTGATCTGGTGGACGGTGATCTCTTCCTTGTTTACCTTGGCCGCGGTCTGCGTCGCCGGCTTGTCCTTATCCTTCGTGTCGCCGCAACCGGCGGCACCCAGCGTCGCGGCGATCATCACCGCCATGCTGGCAGCACCCAGCCGGCCGGTCTTGTGAACAGACACATCAAGCCTTGAAATCATTCGGAAATCGCTCCCAACGCAAATTTATTGAAGCCCGCCGACGAGGCCCGCAGGGGCCGATGTCACGAGCTTGACTCGGACCGTTCGCGGCCCGACTCTCGGCCCACTCGACAGGCCCAAGGTCACCGAAGTGTACTTGCGAAGCATGACGCGCCAGCAACCCCTGATTGGGGAGCAAGCGCCACAATCAGACGCCAAATTGTGAACAAGTCGCCGCTATCTGCCGCGTCGGGCTCACCTTCAAAGCAGGCCTTGGTGCCGCGCCAGTTTCCAGCCCGACGCGCCGAGCTCTGACTTCGTCAGCATCCAGAGTTCCCTGAACGGCGCAGCGCATTCGCTTGGGGCCTCTCGCATCAGGCCGGAGAACTCGACGCTCGCCAGCAAGGCATCTCCTACCTGCTCGAACCCGAACAGGTCGGCCTGCAATGTGACCACATCGGTGCGGCCAGGCATGCCGCCCGTGCACGCCGGCAGGCCGAGGCACAGTTCGGCCAGCATCTCGGGTGTGGTCAGCCCCTGCAGGGCCGGCATCGAACCGGCATCCCAGGCTTCTTGGAGCCGCACGAAATTCAGGCGCAGCTCGACGAGCAGCG
>JANXVK010000070.1 GCA_025351675.1 Rhizobacter sp. | reverse complement strand
GTCAAGGGCAAGGTGCTGCCGCCTTCGGCGACGCAACACCGGCCCGAACTGGCGGGCGCGCCGTTCGAGGCGATGGGTGTCTCGCTGGTGTTCCACCCGCGCAACCCGCATGTGCCGACCGTGCACATGAACGTGCGCATGCTCGCCGCGCTGCCCGAGGGCAGGGCGCCGGTGACCTGGTTCGGCGGCGGCATGGACCTGACGCCGTACTACGGCGACGAGCTTGATGCCGCGCACTTCCACCGCGTCAATCGCGACGCGCTCGTGCCGTTCGGCGACGACCTGTACCCGCGCTTCAAGCAGTGGTGCGACGACTACTTTTTCCTGAAGCACCGCGACGAACCGCGCGGCATCGGCGGCGTGTTCTTCGACGACTTCGCCGAGCTCGGCTTTGAGCGCAGCTTCGCGATGCTGCGCGCGGTCGGCGATGCGTTCGTGCCGGCGTACCTGCCGATCCTGCAGCGCCACAAGGCGGATGCGTATGGCGAGCGCGAGCGGGCGTTCCAGACCTACCGGCGCGGCCGCTATGTCGAGTTCAACCTCGTGTTCGACCGCGGCACGCTGTTTGGCCTGCAGTCGGGCGGGCGCACCGAGAGCATCCTGATGTCGATGCCGCCGGTCGTGACTTGGCGCTACGACTGGCAGCCCGAAGCGGGTACGCCGGAAGCGCGGCTGTACACCGATTTCCTGCGGCCACGCGACTGGGCCGATTGGGCGCCGGCTTGAACCAGCCAGCCGCGCGCGTCGGCATCTTCGGCGGCAGCTTCGACCCGGTCCACAACGCCCATGTCGCGCTCGCGCGGCAGGCGCTGACCGGGCTCGCGCTCGACGAGCTGATCTGGCTGCCGGCCGGCCAGCCGTGGCAGAAGCCCCGCGTGCTCGCGCCGGTGGCCGATCGCGAGGCGATGGTTCGGCTCGCGATACACGGTGAACCGCGCTTCACGCTGTCGCGCATCGAGACCTGCCGCAGCGGCCCGAGCTACACGATCGACACCGTGCGCGAGTTGCGTGCGCAGCGGCCGGGCGTCGACTGGCACCTCGTCATCGGGCAGGATCAGTACGCCGGCTTCCACACGTGGCATGGCTGGGAAGAACTGCTCGGCCTCGTGACCCTCGCCGTTGCCAACAGAGCGGCCAATCGGCCGGAGGCGCCGTTGTCGGCCGGCCCGCAGCTGCCGGGCGTGCCGCACGAAGCGGTCGCGCTGCCGATGATGAACATCTCGTCGACCGACATCCGCGCGCGCCTCGCGAGCGGGCAGGGCATCGCCGATCTGGTGCCCGCTCCGGTGGCGCGCTATATTGCCCGCCATCACCTGTATCAAGACCAACCCCCGCTCAGGAGCTGAATGGACATTCGTAAACTGCAACGCGTCATCGTCGATGGACTGGAAGACGTCAAGGCCCAGAACATCCTCGTGTTCAACACCGAGCACCTGTCGGCCCTGTTCGAGCGCGTGATCATCGCCTCGGGCACGAGCAACCGGCAGACCAAATCGCTGGCCTCAAGCGTGCGTGAGGCAGTCAAGAAGGCGGGCTACCCGGTGCCGCGCACCGAGGGCGAGGGCAACGGCGAATGGATCATCGTCGACTGCGGCGCCGCCGTCGTCCATGTGATGCAGCCCACCATCCGCGACTACTACCATCTCGAAGAGATCTGGGGCGACAAGCCGGTCAGCATGAAGCTCGCGAGCAGCACCGTGAAGCTGGTGAAGGCCGCCGAACCCGAGGCGCCCGGGAAGAAGAAGGCGGCCGCGAAGAAAGCACCCGTGGCAGCGAAGGCGCCGGCGCGCGCGCCCGCCAAAGCGCCGGCGAAGAAGGTCGCCGCGAAGGCGCCCGCAAAGAAGGCGCCTGCGCAGAAGATCCCGGTCGTGAAGAAGCTGATGGTCGTCGGCAAGACGCCGACGAAGAAGGCGACGCCGAGCGGGCGCGGTGTGACGCGCACCGTCGGCGTCAAGTCGGCGGCTTCGAGGAGCGCACCGGCGGCCAAGAAGGCGCCGGCGAAGAAGGCACCCGCCCGGAAGACGCCCGGCCGCGCATGAAGTTGCTGGTCGTCGCGGTCGGCCAGCGCCAGCCGGCTTGGGCGCAAACGGCCTGGGCCGAGTTCGAGAAGCGCTTTCCGCCCGAGATGCGGCTCGAACTGCACGCGGTGAAGGCCGAAACGCGCGGCCAGAAGACCGCGGAGCAGTTGATGGCTGCCGAGGCCACACGGCTGCAGGCGGCACTGCCGCGCGGTGTGCGTCGCGTCGTGCTCGACGAGCGCGGCGCCCGCGTCACGACGCTGCAGCTGGCCGACCGCATGAAGGCATGGCAGCACGACGGCCGTGACATCGCGTTCCTGATCGGCGGCCCCGATGGACTCGACCCGGCGTTGAAGGCCACGGCCGACGAAACGTTGCGCCTTTCCGAGCTGACGTTGCCGCACGCGTTCGTGCGCGTGTTGCTCGCGGAAGCCCTGTACCGCGCCTGGACCGTGATGGTCAACCACCCGTACCACCGTGAGTGATTTGACCCCCAAGACGACTGCGTCGTCGTCCCCCCAAGGGGGAGCGTCCGCCTTGGGGCGGCCCGGCGGCGGACCTGTTCCCTTCATTTACCTCGCATCGCACAGCCCGCGCCGCCGCCAGTTGCTCGACCAGCTCGGTGTGCGCCACGAACTGCTGTTGCCCGATGCCGACGAAGATGCCGAGGCGCTCGAAGCCGAGCGACCGGGCGAACTGCCGGTGATCTACGTCGAGCGCGTCACGCGCGCAAAGCTCGAGGCAGCGAAGCGGCGCCTGAAGCGCCGCGGCCTGCCGGACGCGCCCATCCTGTGTGCGGACACCACCGTCGCGCTCGGCCGGCGCATCCTCGGCAAGCCGCAGGACGCGGCCGACGCGGTCGCGACGCTGACCTTGCTCTCCGGCAAGACGCATCGCGTGATCACCGCGGTGGCCGTGGGCGCGGGCCGGCGCACGCGCCTGGCGGTGAGCACCTCGCATGTTCGTTTCGCGGCCATGCCGGCGCGCGTGATCGACGCCTATGTCGCCAGCGGCGAACCGTTCGGCAAGGCCGGCGCCTATGCGATCCAGAGCGACGTGGCGGCATGGATCGCGCACATCGACGGCAGCCACTCGGGCATCATGGGCCTGCCGCTGTTCGAGACCGCGCAGCTGCTGCGCCGGGCCGGCATCGATCGTTGACGCGTTGACGCGCCCGGGCGCTGGGTCACATCGCGACCTCACCGCAAAGGCAGCTCCTGCGTGCCGCGTTGCCGAGCTCAGGCCCAGGCCGGCGCCAAGCCGCGCCGCACCTGCGCGCTGACCGTGTCGACGACGACCACCAGCGCGAACATTGCGATCAGCACCGTCGCCGCCTGCGACTGCTGGAACAGCGAGAGGTGGTAGTACAGCATCTGCCCGAGGCCGCCCGCGCCGACGAAGCCGAGCACCGCGGCCATGCGGATGTTCATCTCCCAACGGTACAGGCCGTAGGCGACCCATTGCGGCAGTGCGAGCGGCAGCATCCCGTAGGCGAAGGCGGCGACGGCGCCGCTGCCGGCTTGCGCCAGCGCGCGCTCAGGCCCGCGCGGTGCGTTCTCGAGCGTCTCGGCGAACAGACGGCCGAACACGCCGCTGGTGTGGAGTGCCAGCGCAAGCGCGCCGGCGAACGGGCCGAGACCCGCGGCGAGCACCATCAGCGCGGCCCACACCAGCTCGGGCACGCTGCGCAGCAGGTTCAGCAGCAGACGCGCGAGCTGCCGCGGCGCGACGCCGAAGCGGCCCGCGGCCGGC
>JANXVK010000049.1 GCA_025351675.1 Rhizobacter sp. | reverse complement strand
CGATCCGGCTGCTGGTCGAAGGCATGCTCGGGCGTGCCGCCGACTGGCAGCAGATGCTGATCGTGCTCGCGGTCGGCTCGATGCTGATCGGCAACATCGTCGCGATCGCGCAGACGAACCTGAAGCGCATGCTGGCGTACTCGAGCATCGCGCAAATGGGCTTCATGCTGCTCGGCCTGTGCTCGGGCGTGGTCTACGGCAACACGCTGTCGGCCGGCAACTCGTATGCCTCGTCGATGTTCTACATCGTCACCTACGTGCTGACGACGCTGGGCAGCTTCGGCATGATCATGCTGCTGTCGCGTCAGGGCTTCGAGGCCGACAAGATCGACGACCTGAAGGGCCTGGCCAAGCGCAGCCCGTGGTTCGCACTGGTGATGACGATCTTCATGCTCTCGCTCGCCGGCCTGCCGCCGACGGTCGGCTTCTACGCCAAGCTGTCGGTGCTGCAGTCGCTCGTCACGACCAATGTAACCGGGTACCTCTACCTCGCGGTCGCCGCGGTGATCCTGTCGCTGGTCGGCGCGTATTACTACCTGCGCGTGATCAAGGTGATGTACTTCGACGATCCGGTCGACACCCGCCCGATCGAGAGCAGCGGCGATGTGCGGTGGGTGATGTCGCTGAACGGCGTCGCCGTGCTCGGATTCGGCATTCTGCCCGGCGGATTGATGACGCTGTGCGTGCAGGCCATCGTCAAGGCGCTGGCGACTTGACCCGCCTGATGAATCAGGCGCTTGCGAGCCAAGCGCCGGGCGGCGCTGAGGTGAGGTCTCTCTGATGGGTTCCTCCGCCGCCGTCTGGCTGGTGCTGCTGATCGCGCTGATCGCGGCCAACCTGCCGTTCGTCAACGAGCGCCTGTTCGTCGTCGGCCCGCGTCTTGCGCCCAAGGTGATCGGCTGGCGGCTGCTCGAACTCGTCGTGCTGTGGGGCCTCACGCTCGCGATCGGCTTCGCGCTCGAAGCGCGCGCCGGGCAGATCCAGCCGCAGGGCTGGGAGTTCTACGCGGCGCTCGGCTTCACCTTCCTGACCTTCGCGTTCCCCGGCTTCGTCTGGCGCTACCTGAGGCGCGGCCGGTGAACGCGCCCGAGCCGGCCGCGTTGTCCCTGGACGTGCACTTGCGCGAGCAGACCGTGCGCTCCGAGCAGGTTTATCGCGGCAAGTTTCTCGACGTGCGCCGCGACCAGATCCGCCTGCCCGACGGCGGCGCTGCGCAGCGCGAATACATCGTCCACCCCGGCGCGGTGATGGTCGTGCCGCTGCTCGACGACGGCCGGCTCGTCGTCGAGCGCCAATGGCGCTACCCGCTGGCGCGCGTGATGCTCGAGTTCCCGGCCGGCAAGATCGACGCGGGCGAGCCGCCGCTCGTGTGCGGCATCCGCGAGCTGATCGAAGAGACCGGTTACCGCGCCGCCGAATGGGCGCGCGCCGGCATCCTGCACAACGCGATCGCCTACTCGAACGAAGGCATCGAGGTCTGGTTCGCGCGCGGCCTGACCTTGGGCGAACGGGCGCTCGACGCCGGCGAGTTTCTCGACGTGACCGAGATGAGTGCCGAGCAGCTCGACGATCTGGCGTGCCGTGGCGAACTCACCGATGCCAAGACCCTGATCGGCCTGCTTTGGTTGCAAAATTGGCGCGCCGGGCGCTGGCCGCTCGAATGGCGGCCCGCGCCGTGAGCCTCTGCGTTCGATAATCGAATCATGAAGGTCCTGAACCTGCGCTGCGCGCACGATCACCGCTTCGAAGGCTGGTTCGCCTCCGACGCCGATTTTCTGTCGCAAGGCGAGCGCGGCCTGGTGACGTGCCCGCTGTGCGACGACAAGACCATCGAGCGGCTGCCGAGTGCGCCGCGCCTCAATGTGTCGACCCAGCGTGGCGATCCGGGCGTACCACCCGGTGCGGCCGAGATCGCCCACGCACGCGCGCAAGGGCGCTGGCTGCGGGCGGTGCGCGATGTGCTGAACCGCACCGAAGATGTCGGCGACCGCTTCCCCGAAGAGGCGCGTCGCATTCACTACGGCGAGACCCAGGAGCGCGGCATTCGCGGCCGTGCGTCGGCCGAAGACGCCAATGCGCTGCGCGAAGAGGGCATCGAGGTCGTGGCAGTTGCCGTGCCCGAATCGCTGAAGGGCCCGGTGCAGTAGAACTGCTCGGCAGGGTCAGGCCGCGCGCTGCCACGCGACCGGCGCCAGCAGCACGACGCTCGAATCGGCCATCGCGCTGATCAGCGTGTCGCCATCTCGATCGATCGTGAAGCCTTCCCCTGCGGCGACGAAGATGTCACGCAGGTCGTTGTCGATCGTGACCCACAAGCAGCCGTTCAGCGCCTCGATGCGTTGACCGAGGCCGTGGCGGAGGCGATGGATTTCGCCCTTGCGCAGCGAGATCGAGGCGGAGTGCAGGTCGGTGGTGTTCATGGCGTCTCTCCTTGGCATGAGGCACTGTCATGCGAAGCGTGAGCGAAGTTTCGGTCGAACCCCCTCCGTGCTCAAACGGTATGATCGAATGCGTCGCATGCTGAATCAGAATGCGAGCGTCGCCGCCACGGAGTCCCGATGCGCCACTACGACCTGCCGCCGCTCGACCAGCTCGAAGCCTTCGAGGCCTCGGCGCGCCACCTCAGCTTCACGAAGGCGGCCGACGAACTCGCGCTGACGCAGTCCGCCGTCAGCCGCCAGATCGCCGCGCTGGAAGCGCACTACGGCCTGCCGCTGTTCCGGCGCCTGCACCGCGCGCTGCGGCTCACCGACGAGGGCCAGGCGCTGTCGCAGGTCGTCGGTGAGGTGCTCGGCCGCCTGCACCAGATCGGCGGTGAGCTCAAGCGCGATCGGCGCGCGAAGACCGTCGTCGTGACGACCACGCCCGGCTTTGCGGGCCTCTGGCTGATCCCGCGGCTGGCGAGCTTTACGGCCGCGTGCCCGGATGTCGACGTGCGCATCTCGGCCGGCTACGCGCTCGTCAACCTGAACCGCGACGGCTTCGATCTGGCGATCCGCTATCAGTCGGAGGACGCGATCGACGCCGGCGCCGAATTGCTGTTCGGCGACGTCGTGCTGCCGGTGTGCAGCCCGAAGCTGTTGCGCGACAAGGCGCGGCCGCTGAAGACGCCCGACGACCTGCGCCACCACGTGCTGATGTACCTGGACTCCGGCCCCGGCGCCGACATGCAGGCCTGGCCGATCTGGCTGCGTGCGATGAAGCTCGAAGGGCTGAAGCCGGCGAGTGTCCTGCACTTCTCGCAGTTCGACCAGCTGATCAACGCGGCGGTGGCCGGGCAGGGCGTCGCGCTCGGCCGCAGCCCGCTGCTGAAACAACTGCTGGCCGAACGCAAGCTGGTCGCGCCGTTCACGAAGACGGTCGCGTCGCCGCGCAGCTACTACCTCGTGCAGTCGGCCGGCGTCGGCCGCAAGCCGGAGGTGCAGGATTTCGCGCAGTGGCTGCGCGAGCAGGCGCGCGAGCGCGCGCTGCCCGGCTGATCCGTCAGAGCACGCGACCCGGGTTCATCAACCCGTTCGGGTCGAGCGCCTGCTTGATCGCGCGCATCAGCTGCAGCGCGACCGGCGACTTGCGCTGCGCGAGTTCGTCGCGCTTCAGCGCGCCGACGCCGTGCTCGGCCGAGATCGAGCCGGCATACGCGCCGACCACGTCGTAGACGATCGTGTTGACCGCATGCTCGTGATCGCGCAGGAAGGCCGCGGCATCGGCGCCATCGGGCGCCTGCACGTTGTAGTGCAGATTGCCGTCGCCGAGGTGGCCGAAGTTGACGAGGCGGATGCCGGGGAAGGCGCGCAGCAGCGCCGCATCGGTGCCGGCGACGAAGCGTTCCACCTGCGACACCGGCAGCGCGATGTCGTGCTTGATGTTCGGGCCTTCCAGGGCCTGCGCCATCGGGATCGCCTCGCGCAGCTGCCACATCGCGTGCGACTGTTCGAGGCTGCTCGCCACCGCCGCGTCGCTGATCAGCCCGCGCTCGAGCGCAGTCTCCAACAGCGCCTCGAACAGCGCCTGCGCGTGCGCCTCGCTTTCGCTGTCGGACTGCTCCAGCAGCACCGTCCACGCGCTCGGTGGCAGCGGCTGCGCGAGCTGCGGCATGTGCGTGCGCACGAGGTCGAGCGCATAGCGCCCCATCACCTCGAAGCCGGTCAGGCCGGCGCCGAGCCGTGCCTGCGCGAGTTGCAGAAGTTCGACGGCGGCCTCGAGCGTCGTCAGCGCCGCGAGCGCAGTCGTCACGGCCGCCGGCTGCGGATGCAGCTTCAAGGTCGCGCCGGTGATGACGCCGAGCGTGCCTTCGCTGCCGATGAACAGGTCACGCAGGTCGTAGCCGGTGTTGTCCTTGCGCAGGCCGGTCAGGCCGTCCCAGACGTCGCCGGCCGCGGTCACCACTTCGAGGCCGAGGCACAGCTCGCGCGCATTGCCGTAGCGCAGCACCTGAGTGCCGCCGGCGTTGGTCGCGAGGTTGCCGCCGATTGTGCAGCTGCCCTCGGCCGCCAGGCTCAGTGCGAACAGCAGGCCTTGCGCGGCGGCGGCCTCCTGCACCGCTTGCAGCACGCAGCCGGCGTCGACCGTCATCGTCAGGTTCTCGGCGTCGATCGCGCGCACGCGGTTGATGCGCGCGAGGTTCAGCAGCACCTGGGTGCCGCTCGTGTCCGGCACCGACGCG
>JANXVK010000041.1 GCA_025351675.1 Rhizobacter sp. | reverse complement strand
CAGCCCGGCGCCCCGCAGCGACAGCGCAGCTTGCCCTCGTGGTGGGTCTCGCCGTAGTTCACCGTGAGCTCTTCGCCGACCGCCACCTCGCGCATCGCATAGAACTCGACGCGGCCCTGGCGGATCCGCAGCACCGCGTTCGGCTGGCACGAGTGGTTCGTGAAGCGCAGCGGGTCGGTCGAGTTCGAGGCGTCGATCGCGCGCTTGTCGCTGAGCTCGACGATCATGATCCGCGCCACGCCCTTCGCGCGCCGCCGCGCCTCGCGCACGCTGACCGCCTCACCGCGAATCTCGCCGATCTTGCGTCGCGCGGGGATCGCTTCGGCGGCGAACGCGCCTTGGCCGTCGATGCGGCTGGGCTTCACGGCGACCGCGAACTTCTGCGGGTCGGCGCGCTGGCCCTTCACGTGCAGCGGCGATGGCGCGGTAGACGGGGTCGGTGCCGTCAGGGAACGCAGTTGCGGCATGGCCAGGATTGTCGCCTCCGGCAAGAGCGAGGGGTTCGCGCAAGCTGGAGCGCGGCGGGGCGAACACCGGTCGTCGATTGCCGCTGCCCAATGAAAAAGCCCCGCCATGGCGGGGCTTCGAGGCTTGCCGAGGGTGCTTGCGGGCCGGATCAGGCCTGCTTGCGGCGACGCTTTGCGACCAAGCCGAGGGCACCGAGGCCAGCCAGCATCAGAGCGTAGGTCTCGGGTTCGGGGACAGGGGTAACAACGGGAGGGCCTGCGATCAGGAAGACATTCTCGGTGCCGTCATTCGCGTTGCTGAAGACGAAGTGAAACTGGACCGTATTGGCCGCTGTGAACGCGGAGAAGTTTCCGAGCAGATAGTCCGCGTAGCCGTTCCCGTTGTTGCCGGCGCCAGCGTTGCCCGTGCTCCCCTCAAACGAGTCAACGACGGTACCGTTCACCAGCATCTGGAAGCCCGTCAACGTCTGGGCCGGCTGCCCCGAGGCCTGATTGATATCGAGGCCGAGCAGGAGGGAGTTCCCCGCACCGATGATGCCAAACAGGGTCGCGGCGTTGTAGATCGGCGATAAAGCATCGTAGCCGGCCACGCTGCCGCCCGTCGGCAAAGCGGTCGCAAGAAAGCTACCGTTCTGGCAGGACGGGTTGCTGAAGACGCAAGGGCTCTGGACGGTCTGCTGGTAAAGATTGCTATTGACTGGGGTGAAGCTGATGACATTGGCGGACGCGGTGCCGCCGAACGCGAGAACCGCCGCAGCCACAACCTGATATTTGGAAAACGTCATGATTGACTCCTGAAACTTCGAGTGGGGAGGGCCACCGGACACTGCTGCCTACACGCGCCATCGCGTCCGGGTTTGGCGGATTGTGAGACTTTGTTCCGTGCCTGCCAATGGCCGGACCTCCCTCGTACGTGGGGGGGGCAACCCCAGCTCTTGGGGTTTCGGCCACGGGTGACGCTCGCTCGCTCGCTCAAGTGAAAAGCCCCGCCGGGGCGGGGCTTCGAGACTGGCCGAGGCCGGCCCGCGGGTCGGATCAGACCTGCTTGCGGCGACGATTCGCCATGAAGCCGACGACGCCGAGGCCGGCCAGCATCAGTGCGTAGGTCTCTGGTTCCGGCACGGGCGTCACCGGGACATTGGTGCCGACCGCCCCCGTCACGCCGGTGGTCTTGTTGATGACGTCGGCCGTGAAGAAATAGCCCGATGCATTGGCGGTGAAGTCATTGACCGAGATGCCCGTGGCCGCACCGACTGAGAACGACAGCGCCCCCGTGAACGCGCCGCTGCCACCGTTGCCGCAATCGGCGCAGGACATGGCGTTGGTGAAGCTGCCGAACGACGGGTTGCTGCCCGGGGTTTGGTTCGAGTAGGCCGTCGGGGTGATGGCGGTCACCGTGTAAGCGCCGACGGTGTTCTTGATGTTGAACGTGAACGCGTCGTGCGGACCGCCGGTTTCCACGAACTGGAACGGCGACTTCAGCTGCACCATCACGTCCACTTCGTTCGCGCCGTCTTGCGTCAGCGTGACGGTGCCGAAGGGGGCGACAAGCCCGGCGGTGAAGGTCTGGTTGAGCGTGAAATCAACGGCGCTGGCCGAGAACGACGCTGCGGACAGCGCAGCTGCAGCCGCAGCGCTCAGAAGGGTTCGGGAAATTTTCATGACGGTAACTCCGTTGGTCAAGGTACGGTGAGTCGAACCGCTCGCACCTGACAGGGTTCTTGCGGTGTGGATTGGGCAACACTATTTTCATTCGAATCGTGCCGAACGGGCCATTTCCAGCACCCCTCGATCAAGGGGAATTTGGGGTCGTCGGATCAGACTTTATGTCGAGGCCTGCGCGGAGCGAGACGGTTTTCATACTTTTGCCACGGCGCGCGCGATCGAATGGGTGTGCTCGACGGCGGCCGGCCGTCGCTAGAATCCCGCTTCCCGAACACGCATTCATTGGAGCGCGGCCATGTCGATGGACGATCGCGACGGCAAGATCTGGATGGACGGCAAGATGGTGGAGTGGCGCGACGCCAAGATTCACGTGCTGACCCACACACTGCATTACGGCTGCGGCGCCTTCGAGGGCGTACGCGCTTACAACGCCGTCAATGGCACAGCCATCTTCCGGTTGCGCGAGCACACCGAGCGTCTCTTCAACAGTGCCAAGATTTTGCGCATGAAGATCCCCTTCTCGTTCGAGGAAGTGATGGAAGCGCAGCTCGCCGTCGTCCGCGAGAACAAGCTGGAGTCGTGCTACTTGCGCCCGCTGACCTGGATCGGCTCCGAAAAGCTCGGGGTCTCGCCCAAGGGCAACACCGTGCACCTGATGGTCGCGGCTTGGCCTTGGGGCGCCTACCTCGGCGAGGAAGGTCTGAAGCGCGGCATCCGCGTGAAGATTTCGAGCTATACGCGGCACCACGTCAACATCACGATGACGCAAGCCAAAGCCGTCAGCAATTACACGAACTCGATCCTCGCCAACATGGAAGCGACCGAAGACGGCTATGACGAGGCGATGCTGCTCGACGCGAACGGCTTCGTCAGCGAAGGTGCCGGCGAGAACCTGTTCGTGATCAAGAACGGCGTGGTCTACACGCCCGACCTGTCGGCCGGCGCGCTCAACGGCATCACCCGCAACACCGTGTTCGCGATCTGCGCCGACCTGGGGCTGAAGGTCGTCGAGAAGCGCATCACGCGCGACGAGGTCTACATCTCCGACGAGGCCTTCTTCACGGGCACCGCCGCCGAAGTCACGCCGGTCCGCGAGCTCGACCGCATCGAGCTCGGTTCGGGCTCGCGCGGGCCGATCACCGAAAAGATCCAGACGGCGTTCTTCGACATCGTGAACGGCCGCAATCCCAAGTACGCCGAATGGCTGAGCAAGGTCTGAGGCGAGCAACATGAATCAGCTGACAACGAACCTGTCTTCGCGGGCCGAGCGCCGGGCCGCTGCCAAGCTGGCCGGCATCCCCTCGGGGGATCGGCCGGGGTGCCCCACGGGCGAGGGGCTGTCATGACGCCCGTCGCAACGGTCGAAGTGACCGCCAAGGATCTGGAAGGCCCGGGCGTGGTGTTCTGCCCGAACCCGAAAATGACGCTGTGGAGCACGCATCCGCGCGTCTTCATCGACGTGGTCACGACCAGTGAAGGCAAGTGCCCGTATTGCGGCACGGTCTATCGGCTGAAGGCGGGCGAAAAAGTCCACGCGCACTGAGATGACAGGCAGCCTCGTCATCGCGCCGCAGTGGATCGGCGACGCGGTGATGTCCGAGCCGCTGCTCGCGCGGCTCGCGAAGCGCGGCGAACAGCTGACCGTGGCGGCGCTGCCGTGGGTCGCGCCGGTGTACCGCGCGATGCCGCAGGTCGGCGAGGTGATCGAGTTGCCGTTCGCGCACGGCCGGCTCGACTGGGCGGCGCGGCGGCGGGTCGCGGGCGAGTTGCGCGGCCGGTTCGACGCTGCCTACGTGCTGCCGAACTCGATCAAGTCGGCGCTGATCCCGTGGCTGGCGGGCATCCCGAAACGCATCGGCTACCAAGGCGAGGGTCGGGTTCTGCTGCTGAACCAGCGCCTGCCGAATCCACCCGGCCGGCCGCCGATGGTCGCGTTCTACGCGACGCTGTCGGGAGAACCAGCACAAGAGGGTGAGCGCCCACTGATGAAATTCGACCCGTCGGTTTTAGCCAAGGCGACGCGCGCCGCCGGCGTCGAACTCGGTGCCTACTGGGCCTTCGCTCCCGGCGCCGAGTACGGCCCGGCCAAATGTTGGCCCGCCGGCCACTACGCCGAGCTCGCCCGGACACTCCACCAACGGTACGGCCAGCCGGTGCTGCTGCTCGGCTCCGGCAAGGAGGCTGCGCTCTGCGCGCAGATCGCCGCGCAGTCCGAACGCGCCTGCCGCGTGCTGGCCGGCCAGACCGCGCTGATCGACGCGATGGCGCTCATTGCGGCGGCGCGCGGCGTCGTCAGCAACGATTCGGGGCTGATGCATGTCGCCGCCGCGTTCGGCGTGCCACAGGCCGCGGTGTTCGGCTCGACCAGCCCCGAACACACGCCGCCGCTGAGCCCGCGTGCCCGCGTGCTGTGGCTGAAGGAAGAGTTGCAGCTCGATTGCGCGCCCTGTTTCGACCGCGTCTGCCGCTTCGGCCACACGCGCTGCCTGACAGGCGTGAGCGCCCGGCGAGTCGAGCAAGCGCTCGATTTGGCTAGAGGGTGAGTTTGCCGACGTAGAGGATCGGCCCGTGCGGTTTGCCGTCGGGCGATCCACCGGCAGCTTCGAGCGTCACCGCGAAGCCGTCTGTGCCGTCGAGCACCTTGCCACGCTGTACGACGCTCGCTTTGTCGGCCGCGATCAGCCCGAGCGAGCGCGGTGCGCCGCTGGCCGGCAATGACCAGAGTTCGAGCGAACGATCCGCCTGCATCGCGACATTGATGATTGGCTTGGTCACCATCGCGCGGCCGTCGGCGGTGATGCTGGCGACGAACGAGGCGGGTCCCGCCGCGCCGGCCGGCGCGCCAAGCGCTGGCGTGGCGGCCGAGAGCACGACGATGATCGGCGCCCGCGCTGGTCCGGGGTTGGCCAAGGTCACGCCGAGCGCGAGTGCGGCGACCCCGGCGATCGCGGAGAGTCCGCGCCAGAAGGCGAGCTGACGCCACCAGCCGGTCGGCTCGGCGCGGCTTTGTATCGCGCCTGCCGCACCATGAATGCGTGTTTCGATGCGCTTCCAGACCTCGGGCGAGGGCGTCTGCGGCGCGATCGCTTCGGTAAGCGGCATCAGTCGGTCTTGCCAGGCGCGCACCGCAGCGCGCAGGGCCGGGTGCGCCGGCAGCAAGGCTTCAAAGCGGCGCCGTGCCGGCCCGCGCAGCAGGCCGGTGACGTATTCCGCCGCGAGGCGGTCGGCGAGTTTGGGGTGGCTGTAGTCCATGTCGATTCCGGTCAGCCGCCCACGGCGCTGGCATCGCGGCGCACCGCTGATTCGAGGCAACCCTTGAGCGACATCAGGGCGCGCCGCACCCACGATTTGACCGTGCCGAGGGGCTGGCGCATGGTGTCGGCGACCTCGGCATGGCTGAGCCCGTCGAAGAACGCGAGCGCAACGCTCTGGCGCTGCTGCGCACTCAAGCCCTCCATGCAGGAAGCCAGCGCGCGCGCATCCGAAGCCCGGCTCAGCAGATCGAGCGGGCCGGGCGCGTCGCTGGCCACGGTGTCGTACACGTCGGAGTCCTCGTTGTCAGGGTTGGAGAAATTCGTTTGCAACTTTGGCTGGGTGGTCGTGCGGCGCAAGCTGTCGATCGCGCGGTTGCGCGCAATGCTCGTCAACCACGTCAGGGGTTGGCTTTGGGCGGCATCGAAGCTCTGCGCCGCGCGCCAGACGTTGACATACACCTCTTGGAGAATGTCTTCCGCTTGGGCCCGGTCCCGATGAATACGCAGCACGACCCCGAGCAGATGCGCGCTGGTCTGTTCGTACAGCGCGGCGAATGCCGCGCGATCACCGAGCCCCGCGCGCGCGAGCAGCCGCGAGAGCTCCAGGCTGCGTTCGGACCAGTCGCTCTTCGGAGTCGGCATGGGCGGTCTTTGTCTCAGGTGGAGGCCCTTTCTTCAAGGGCGTTCGTACAATCGGGCGGCGTCAGAAAGGCAGCGAAGCGTACCTCATGTCCAGCCCCCGCGAATTCATCCTCACCCTGTCTTGCCAAGATACCAAAGGCATCGTCTACGCGGTGTCCGGCCTGTTGTACGAGGCCGGCTGCAACATCATCGACTCGCAGCAGTTCGGCGACGTGCTCGCCGTCGACGCGACCGGGCTGTTTTTCATGCGCGTGCACTTCGAGGCGCCTGAGAGGCTGGCCAGTGCCGCCGAACTCGAAGCGCTGGTCGCGCCGCTGCGCGCGAAGTTCGCGATGGACCTGAAGGTGCACGCGCTGGCGCGCCAGCCGCGCCTGTTGTTGATGGTCAGCAAGCACGGGCACTGCCTGAACGACCTGCTGTTCCGCTGCCAGTCGGGCCAGTTGCCGGCGGCGATCGCCGGTGTGGTCTCGAACCACCCGGACTTCGCCGGGTTGTGCGCAAGCCACGGCGTGCCGTTCCATCACCTGCCGCTGGCGGCCGGCGCCAGCGCCGAGGCCAAGCGCGCGCAGGAGCGGCAGGTCGAGCAGCTGGTCGCCCGGCAGCAGATCGATCTGGTCGTGCTGGCGCGCTACATGCAGATCCTCAGCGGCGAGTTCTGCGAGTTCTTGCGCGGCCGCGCGATCAACATCCACCACAGTTTCTTGCCCAGCTTCAAGGGCGCGAAGCCGTACTACCAGGCGCACGAGCGCGGCGTGAAGCTGATCGGCGCGACCGCCCACTACGTCACCGCCGAGTTGGACGAAGGGCCGATCATCGAACAGGACGTGGCCCGCGTCGACCACTCGCATGACCCGGAAGACTTCACTGCCGTCGGCCGCGACGTCGAGAGCGTGGTGCTGGCGCGCGCGGTGCTCTGGCATGTCGAGCACCGCGTGCTGCTCAACGGGCGCAAGACCGTTGTCTTCAAATGACGGGCGCAAGACCGTCGTGTTCACCTGAGGATCACACTCCATGGCCCGCTCCAAAGCCGCGCTGCCGCCGGCCTCGCCCGACGAGATCGAGCAGCAGTTCTACGAGGCGCTGCAACAAGGCGACATCGAGAAGTTGATGGCTGTCTGGTCCGACGACGAAGAGATCAGTTGCGTGCACCCCGGCGGCCCGCGCGTGGTGGGCGCGGGCGCCATCCGCTCGGCCTTCGACGCGATGTTTTCCAACGGACCCATCAACGCGCAACCCGAGAAGGTGTGGCGCGTGCAGACGCACGATTGCGCTGTGCACAGCGTGCTCGAGCAGGTGC
>JANXVK010000020.1 GCA_025351675.1 Rhizobacter sp. | reverse complement strand
CGTCGACGCGCCTGAGCAGCGACCAGGCGATTGCCATCGCAGCGGAGGCGACCGGCCATGCGCCGACCACCGTCGCTCCCGGCCAGCCCTTCGCCGCTGGCGCCGCCGTGCGCGTCGCCGCAGCCGACTACGCGCATGACGAGATCCTCGGCGTCGTCGTCGGTCTCGACGACGACGAGGTCGTCGTCGAGCGCACCGACGCGCGCGCGGGCACGGTCCACGTGCACTTCCCGCGCATCGGCTTCCACATCAAGCCCGTGACCAAGGACACCCCATGAAGCACTTCGCGAAGACAACGGCGGTTATCACCGGCGCCGCCTCGGGGTTCGGCCTCGAGACCTCGCGCATCGCCGCCCGGCGCGGCATGAACGTCGTCATGGCCGACGTGCAGCAGGACGCGCTCGACCGCGCCGCCGCCGAGATCGAGGCGATGGGCGCCAGCGTCCTGCCGTACCGGCTCGACGTCTCGAAGGCGGCCGAGGTCGAGGCGCTCGGTGCGGCGACGCTGGCGCGCTTCGGTGCGCCCAGCATCGTCTTCAACAACGCCGGCGTCGGCGCCGGCGGCCTGATCTGGGAGAACACGGTCGCCGATTGGGACTGGGTGATCGGCGTGAACGTGATGGGCGTCGCCCACGGCATCCGCGTCTTCACGCCGATGATGCTGGCCGCGGCCGCGAAAGACCCGGCCTACGAAGGCCACATCACCAACACGGCGTCGATGGCCGGGCTGCTGAACGCGCCGAACATGGGTGTCTACAACGCGACCAAGAGCGCGGTCGTCGCGATGAGCGAGACGCTGTATCAAGACCTCAAGCTCGTCACCGACCAGATCGGCGCCTCGCTGCTGTGCCCGTTCTTCGTGCCGACCGGCATCACGCAGAGCCAGCGCAACCGGCCGGCCGAGATGACCGATACGGGCCGCCAGCTCACGCGCAGCCAGCTGATCGGTCAGGCGATGAGCGACAAGGCGGTGAGCAGCGGCAAGGTCAGCGCGGCCGAAGTCGCGCAATTCGTGTTCGACGCGGTCGCCGAGCGGCGCTTCTACGTCTACAGCCACCCGCGCTCGCTGGCGAGCGTGCAGGTGCGGCTCGAAGACATCGTGACCTCGCGCAACCCGACCGACCCGTTCGCGCACAAGCCGGAGCTGGGCGACAAGCTGCGCGCACAGTTGCGCGCGACCGGCTGAGCGCGGCGGGAGCGCTTACAGCCAGCGCCAGATGCTCCAAGCCCAGCGCGGCAGACGAACGAGCGGGTGCGGGTGGTAGGTCTGGCGGTAGTCGATTCGCATGGCGGCCTCACGATACTGGTATTAAACACAGTATATGAGCGACTCCCGCGCTTGTCGAGCTTTTCGCGTCGTCTCAGCATCCGAGCTTCACGGCCTGCACCGGCCGGCCGGTGTCGGCGTCGACGATCACCAAGTTGACTTGGCGCGGGTGCGCCGCATCCGCCGCGCCGGCGAGCTCGAAGTGCAGCGTCGCGGCGCTGCCGCCGGCCTTCGGCGACCACGCCGCGACCGCGCGGTACTCGCGCACGACGAAATCATGCGTCAGCGTCACGCCTTGGTTTTCGCCCGCCTTCACGGCGCTTGCGTGGCCTTGTTCGGTGACGGCCCACCAGGCCGCGAGCCGCGTCGACGCGCCCGCCGCCGGCGTGACGACGGCGGTTACGCGGTTGCCGTCGCGCGTGAGTTGCACTTCGACCGGCGCATGGGTCGCGGCCGCCGGGCTCACCGTCGCGCGCGGCCAGTCGGGCCGGTCGGCGCCGTTGATGATGACCTGTGGCGTGTAACTGAAGCGCGCGCCGCTGGGGCGCTGCTGCTCAGCTTGGCGTTGCGTGAACGCGGGGCTGGCGAAGCGGTCTTTCCAGCCGAGCCGATCCCAGTAGTCGACATGGAAGGCGAGGGCGACGACGGCGGGGTCGGTCGTCAGGCGGGAGAGCCACTTGTCGGCCGGCGGGCACGAACTGCAGCCCTCGGAGGTGTAGAGCTCGACGACCGGCGGCGCGCTCGCGCTGCTGCGCGCGCTGCAGGTCGGCGCGGCAGCGGCCGATGCCGGCAACCCGGCGGCGACGAGGGCGAAGCCGGCAGAAAGTGGCATCGCGAAAAGATTGAACGAGGTCATCGAATACTCCTGGGTTCGCGCTGGGTCGGTAGGTCGCGAGCGCGGGGCGAACCTTGCGCGCGCTGTGCCACACTGCGCCGCCTTTGCCAACGCATCTCGTCGCCATGAACCCATCTTCTCCCGCTCCCGCGCCGCGCGTTGCGATCGTCGGCGGCGGCCCGGCCGGGCTGATGGCGGCCGAGGTGCTCGCGGCCGGCGGCATGCAGGTCGACCTGTTCGATGCGATGCCCTCGGTCGGCCGCAAGTTCCTGCTCGCCGGCAAGGGCGGGTTGAACCTGACGCACAGCGAGCCGCTGGAACCGTTTCTCGACCGCTTCGCTGCGCGCCGCGCCGCGATCGAGCCGCTGCTGGGCGCGTTCGGCCCGGTCGAGTTGCGCGGCTGGGCGTCGGGGCTCGGCATCGGCACCTTCGTCGGCAGCTCGGGTCGCGTCTTCCCGACCGATCTGAAGGCCGCGCCGCTGCTGCGCGCGTGGCTGCACCGGCTGCGCGAAGCCGGCGTGCGGTTCCACATGCGCCATCGCTGGCTCGGCTGGGTCGAGGGCGGCGACGCGCACGAAGTGCGCTTTGCCGGGCCGCAGCGCGAGGTCGTGGTCAAAGCCGATGCCGTCGTGCTCGCGCTCGGCGGTGGCAGCTGGGCGCGGCTCGGCTCCGACGGCGCATGGGTGCCGCTGCTCGCCGCGCGCGGCATCGACGTGGCGCCGCTGCAGCCGTCGAATTGCGGCTTCGAGGTCGGGCGCGTTATCGAGGGCAACGCGCTCGCGCCGGGCTGGAGTGAATTCTTTCGCACCCGCTTCGCTGGCCAGCCGATGAAGAACGTCGCGCTGTCGATGTGCGCGGAAGACGGCAGCGCGTTCGACCAGCCCGGCGAGTTCGTGGTGACCGAGGGCGGCGTCGAGGGCGGCCTTGTCTACGCCGTGTCCGGTCTGGCGCGCACGACGATCGCGGCCACCGGCCGTGCACGCGTGTTGGTCGACCTGCTGCCGCAGCGCAGCGTCGAATTTGTGCGCGACGAAGTGGCGCGGCCGCGTGGCTCGCGGTCGTTGTCAACCCACCTGAAGAGTCGCCTTGGCCTGGACGGCGTGAAAGCCGCGCTGCTGCACGAGTTGCTGCCGCGCGAGGCGATCGCCGACCCGCAGCGGCTCGCGGCGGCGATCAAGGCCTTGCCGCTGACCCTCACGGCGACGCGCCCGCTCGATGAGGCGATCAGCAGCG
>JANXVK010000009.1 GCA_025351675.1 Rhizobacter sp. | reverse complement strand
TTCTCGCAACCCGGGGCGCGGGGCACGTCGCGCAAGCCGTCGGTACACGCGAGGATGCGCTTGACGTCCGCCTTGGGAATGCCCCGCAGGTCCTTCGCGACCGAAGGCCTGACGCGCAATTCATGGCGTGCCATCGGCCTTCAGCTTGGCCAGGAAGCCCTCGTAGCTCAGCGCGCGCTCCTTGGCGCGGCCGCGCACGGCTGCCAGGTCTTCCTCGTCTTCACGCAGCGCTTGGCGCAGCGCCTCGTTGACGATATCGGACATGCTGCGCTTGCTGTGGGCGGACTTCAGCCGCAGGGCCTGGTGCAGGGCGGATTCCAGACAGACCGTGGAGCGAATCGCTTCGGTGGTGGGCATGGCTGCCTTTCGCTATAGACGTTTTGGCATCAAAACATCATGACGTTTCAATACCGTGCCTCAGCCCCGGCAATGCCTCATGAAGGCAGCCGCCGCCGCGCCCGGCGGCCGGGCGCGATGCACCACCGTTGCCAAGCGGCGCATCGCCTTCGGCAGCCGCGTCCGGAGCGCGACCAGCCAACCCTCCTCGAGAGCTTGGGCGACGGCGTAGCGTGACACGCAACCGATCCCGGCACCGAAGCCGACGAGGCGCTTGATGGCCTCGGTGCTGCCGAACTCGTAGGCGATGTCGACCGTTCCCAGGTGCTCGAACAGCCAGCGGTCGGTGGCCTCGCGCGTGCCGGAGCCGGGTTCGCGCACGACCCACGCCGCGCTGCGCAGCTGTTCGACGCTGACCCTGCGACCAGCCAGAGGGTGCGTCGGCGCGGCGAAGACGACAAGTTCGTCGCTGAGCCACGGGCGCATCATCAGGTCGGGGTGGGTGCGCGCACCCTCGACGAAGCCGATGTCTGCTTCGTGACGCGCGACCGCGTCGATCACGTCGTTGGTGTTGGCGACGCGCATGTGCAGATGGCTCTCGGGGTGGGCTGTCTTCCAGAGCGCAACGCGTTCAGGCAGCAGGTATTCGCCGATCGTGAAGCTCGCGGCGACGCGCAGGGGCACCGCGTGCTCGCCGCTGAACAGGTGTTGCAGCTCGGTGGCGTCTCCGAGGATGGCAGCGGCGCGCGGCAGCAGCGCGCGGCCGTTCTCGTTCAGCACCAGCCTGCGGCCGACGCGATCGAACAGCGGTGCGCCGAGGGCGGCCTCCAGGTCGGCGAGTGCGGTGCTCGCGGCCGATTGAGAGCGCGCGACGCGCTCGGCGGCGGCGCGGGTCGAGCCGCCGCGCGCGGTCGCGACGAAGACCTCGAGCTGGCGCAGGTTGAGGCGCAGGCGCGCGACGGTGGCGGGCGAGGCGAGCATCGGTTCGGACTCCGTGGTTCACGATTTCGGCAATCACGTTGATCTGATTTTCAGATCGTTGTGACCGTGATTGTGCGCTTTCGCCTTTCAGCGCGAATCGCTACGATCCGGGCTCGCGGCGAGACGCTTCGCGCGCGCTTCTGAGGAGATGCCGGTGTTCAAGTTCCTGTCGCGCGAGCCCATCCACGATCCGCTCGCGTCACCGACGCCCAGGGCGAACACCGAGGTCAAGACCACCACCTGCTACATGTGCGCCTGTCGCTGCGGCATCCGCGTGCACCTGCGCGATGGTGAGGTGCGCTACATCGACGGCAACCCGAACCACCCGCTGAACCAGGGCGTGATCTGCGCGAAGGGCGCGTCGGGGATCATGAAGCAGGTCTCGCCGGCGCGGCTCACGCAACCGCTGCTGCGGAAGAAGGGCAGCGAGCGCGGCGCGGGCGAGTTCGAACCGATCAGCTGGGAGCTGGCGTTCGAGATGCTCACCGAGCGCTTGCAGAAGATCCGCTCGACCGACCCGAAGAAGTTCGCGCTGTTCACCGGTCGCGACCAGATGCAGGCGCTGACCGGCCTGTTCGCGCGCCAGTTCGGCACGCCGAATTACGCGGCGCACGGCGGCTTCTGCTCGGTCAACATGGCGGCCGGCATGATCTACACGATCGGCGGCAGCTTCTGGGAGTTCGGCGGGCCCGACCTCGACCGATCCAAGCTGTTCGTGATGATCGGCACCGCCGAGGACCACCACAGCAACCCGATGAAGATCGCGCTGTCGAAGTTCAAGCGATCCGGCGGCCGCTT
>JANXVK010000571.1 GCA_025351675.1 Rhizobacter sp. | reverse complement strand
GGACGCCAGGAAGGTCTCGCCGGCGCGCTCGCCGCGGCCCACGCCCAGCACCAGCGGCGAACCCTCGCGGGCGCCGACCACGCGGTGCGGCTCGTCGCGGCAGAACACCGCGATCGCGAACGCGCCGCGCAACCGCACGGTGGTGCGCTGGACCGCGTCGAACAGGTCGCCGTCGTACAGGTGATCGACGAGGTGCGCGATGACCTCGGTGTCGGTCTGGCTGTTGAACACATAGCCGCGTGCGACCAGTTCGGCGCGCAGTTCGTCGTGGTTCTCGATGATGCCGTTGTGCACCAGCGCGATCCGGCCGACATTGGCGCTGCCGCCGCTGAGGGCCACCGCCGCATCCGGGACGCCAGGCCCGCGGCTGAAGTGCGGGTGGGCGTTGTGCACCACCGGCGCGCCGTGGGTGGCCCAGCGTGTGTGGGCGATGCCGGTGCCGGCGCTGATGCCGTCGCGGGCGACCTCGACCTCGAGTTCGGCGACACGCGCCGTGCTGCGTGCGCGCTTCAGCTCGCCGCCCTGGTGCACCGCGACGCCGCAGGAGTCATAGCCGCGGTACTCCAGGCGCTTCAGGCCTTCGATCAGGATCGGGACGATGTTCCGGCTGCTGACAGCAGCGACGATTCCGCACATGAGGGCTCCTGGATGGGATCAGGCGCCGATCGTAGGGGTTCGTTGCTGGTTCATGTCTTCGTATTTAGTCGTTTAATGACTCATAATTTCATACGTCATCACGAGCGGTGAAAAATATCATGATTGAATCAAATATGGAGAATTCAATCGAGTTGGATGCCGTCGATCTGCGCATCCTCAACCACCTGCAGCAAGACGCCTCGCTTTCGAACCTGGAACTTGCCGCCGCCACGAACACCTCGGCGGCCACCTGCCTGCGCCGGATGAAGCGGCTGGTCGCCACCGGCGTGATCGAACGCCGCGTCGCGATCCTTTCACCGCAGAAAATGGGCGCGGGGCTGACCGCGATCGCCGAAGTCAGCCTCGACCGGCAAGGCGCCGAGCACCTCGCGGCGTTCGAGGCGCGCGCCATCGCGCAACCCGAGGTGCAGCAGTGCTACCGGGTCTCGCCGGGGCCCGATCTGGTGCTGGTGCTGCAGGTGGCCGACATGGCCGCGTACCACGCGCTGGTGCAGCGCCTGTTCACGCAGGACGCGAACGTGCGCAACGTCAAGGCCTTCTTCAGCGTGCACCGGGCCAAGTTCGACACGCGCCTCGCGCTGCCGGTGGCGCGGCGCCCTTGAACGCCGTGAGGCGTCAACGCACCAGCAACGCCAGCCCCTTCAGGTACTGCCCTTCGGGAAACAACAGCGTGCCGGGGTGATCGGCCGGTTCTTGCAGCCGCTGCAGGATCGCCGCATCGATGCCGGCGTCGATGCCCGCGCCGGCGACGATCTTGTGGAACAGTTCGGGGCCGATGCCGCCCGAGCACGAGAACGTGAACAGCGCGCCGCCCGGCCGCAGCAGCCCGAACGCGAGGCGGTTGATGTCCTTGTAGGCGCGCGCGGCGCGTTCGGCATGCGCGGCGCTGGGCGCGAACTTCGGCGGGTCGAGCACGATCGCGTCGAAGCGCTCGCCTCGATCCACCATCTCGCGCAGCGTGCGGTTCACGTCGGCATCGAGCGTGCGGTGATGCGCCGGATCGAAACCGTTCAATGCGACGTGCGCGTCGGCCAGCGCGAGCGCCGAGCCCGACGAGTCGACGCTCGTCACATCGGTCGCGCCCCCGGCGAGCGCGGCGATGCTGAAGCCGCCGGTGTAGCAGAAGCAGTTCAGCACGCGCTTGAAGCCGAACTGGCGCACGGTCTCTTTGAAGCTGCGCCGGTTATCGCGCTGGTCGAGGTAGAAGCCGGTCTTGTGGCCGGTCGCGACATCGACGTTGAGGCGCCAGCCGTGTTCGCGGATCGTCACCTGCGTGTCACCGTCGCCGGCGATCCAGCCGGTGCGCGCCGGCAGGCCCTCGAGGCCGCGTACGCTGGCATCGCTGCGCTCGTACAGACGCGCGGCGCCGCTCGCCTCCAGCAACTCGGTCGCGATCACGCCTTTCCAGCGTTCGGCCGCCGCGGACGTGATCTGCGCGCACAGCGTGTCGCCGTAGCGGTCGACGACGAGCCCCGGCAGGCCGTCGGCCTCGCCGTGGATCAGACGCAGGCCGTCGCTGTCGATTTGCAGCGCGGCGCGCGCCGCGATGGCGCGCGCGATCCGGCGCGCGAAGAAGGCGTCGTCGATGCGTTCGGCCTCGACGAAGCTCCAGGCGCGCAGCCGGATCATCGAGGCCGGGCTGTACGCGGCCCACGCCAGGAAGCGGCCGTCGCGCGCCTGCACGCGCACGGTCTCGCCGCTGTCGGCGCGGCCGTTGGCGATGCTCGACTCGAACACCCAAGGGTGGCGCCGCAGCAGCGAGCGATCGCGGCCGTCGTGGAGGGTGATGACTTTCATGCGCGCGATTGTCGGTGCAGTCCGTGTCGAGGTCATCCCGGCCGAGCGCCGGGCCGCCAAGGGCCACGAAGAGGCTCACTTCGTGGACCTCGGCGGGCCGGGACCCGCCCGGCGGGTGGCGGCGTACCC
>JANXVK010000601.1 GCA_025351675.1 Rhizobacter sp. | reverse complement strand
GTCGTAGTTCAGCACCGCGCCTTTGACGATGAAACGCGCCGCGCGGACCTCGACCGCACCGCCGCGAGGATCGGGCGGCAGCGAGGCCACCACCGCACCCAGATCACCGCGCAGGTCTTCGACCAGCGAGCGGCTCGCGGCTTGGTCATCGACCGCCTTCTTCCTGTCGGCGAGCGCCGCGTCGAGGCGTTTCGTGGTCTCGGCCAGTTGCGACGTCAGGCGCCCGCGCGCGGCATCGGCGGTGTCGTAGGCGCTGCGCAGCTCGCCGCTCTCCGCCGCCGACAGCCGCGGCGGCAGGTAGCGTTGCTGCGCGAAGAACAGCCCGACGGCGCCGATCGCGATGCCGGCGATCAGGAGCACGAGCCAGCGCGGCATGCGCCAGCGCGAGCGGCGCCGGCCATAGGGATCGAAGGGAATGGATCTGGATTGACCGAACATCGGGGCGTCAGCGTTGCGCGCGTGGCATGTACAAAGGCGCCGAGGCTACCCCGTCCCGCGATACCCCTTGAAACAAGGCGTTGCGCGAGCACCCGGTTCATTCCGAACTGCCCAAGTCGAGGAAAACCACCGGCCCGGCACGGGCATGTGGCGTGGGAGGCTCACGCTCGGCGTCGAGTGGCCGATATGCCGTTGAGAACTTCCACCACACCAGGTTGCCAAGGCTCCTCGCCCCAGCGGCAACCTGCCCTCAACACGATCCAATGCACCCCTTTCAGCGCCTTGTCCTTGGCTCGGAGAAGCCTCGAAGCCTGCGTGTACAAGCGACGCTGACGGCGGCTGCGGTCTATGCATTCACACTCCTGCTTCAAGCGCACTCGGTCTGGAGCGGCCTTGCAGACCCGACCGCGGCGGCCTGGCTTTCGGCCTTCATCGTCACCGGCGTCTGCACGCACTACATCGCCATCCGCAGCGGGTTCAGCCGTCGGTTCAGCGACCCCGGACTGACGATGCCGCAAATGGTGTTCGCGATGATTTCGCTCGCCGTGGCGTACCGGATCGACGGCCACATCCGGGGAACGCTCCTGATGGTGGCGGCGCTGGTGTTGGTCTTCGGTGCCTTCACCCTGACGCCGCGACGCTGCCGGCAGCTCGGATGGATCGCGGTGGCACCGCTCGCCTGCGCGATGGTTTCCGGCGCGCTGCAGAATCCGACCCGGTTCGAGCCGACGATCGAGGTCATCAACTTCCTGTTCGCAGCCGTGGTTCTGCCGACGATTGCGATGCTCGCCGGCCAGCTGAGCGGCATGCGACTGGCTCAACAGAAGCAGAAGCGTGAACTCCAGGGCGCGGTGCGACGCCTGCACGAGGTGGCGACGCACGACGACCTGACCGGGCTGGTGAACCGACGGCACGTCCAAGACTGGATCGCCCACGAGGTGGCGCGCGGGCAACGCACTGGCGCCGAGCTGGTCTTGGCCCTCATCGATCTCGACCACTTCAAGCGCGTCAACGACACCCTCGGGCATGCGCGAGGCGACGAGGTGTTGCGCACCTTCGCGCGCGAGGCGCGCATGGTTCTGCGCGAGGTGGACGTGCTGGCGCGGTGGGGCGGCGAAGAATTTTTGCTCGTGATGCCTGAAACATCGATCGGCGACGCGTTGCGCGCGCTCGAGCGGCTGCGTGCGCACATGACGCTTGCTTCGGTGTGGTCGGATTGCCCGGTGGCACGCGTCACCTTCTCGGCCGGTGTGACGGTTCTGGGCCGTGGCCAGCCCTTCGAATATGCCCTGCAGCGGGCTGATTTGAAGCTCTACGAGGCCAAGCAGGCAGGGCGCGACAGGTTCGCGGTCGATGCCGAAAACGCATCCCTGGCCGCCGTGCCGAGATTCAAAACGCAGGTCTGATTTGCCGCGCGGCCGGCTGCGGGTCGCTGGCCGCATTGACCAGCGCCGCTCTGTTGCAAAGCTATTTGCAATAAGATCGCGCCCATGGAACGCAACACCCGCCAGCGCGAAGCCGTGCTCGCCGCGATCGAGCACGCCGGCCGCGCGTTGACGCCGGGCGAGATCCTCGCGCTCGCGCAAGGCAAGGTCGCGAGCCTGAACCTCTCGACGATCTACCGCCACATCAACGCGCTGCAGGACGAAGCCCGCATCGTGAAGGTGCTGCTGCCCGGCCACGCGGCGCGCTTCGAGGCGGCCTGCGGTGGTGACGAGAGCGAGCACGATCACCACGGCGGTGCCGCGCACCACCACCATCACTTCCACTGTCACGGCTGCGACCGCGTCTACGCGCTGCACGCCTGCCCGGGCTCGATGCAAGACCTCGCGCCGGCCGGCTTCGTCGTCAGCGCGCACGAGATCACCCTGCGCGGCCTGTGTGCCGACTGCAGCGCACGCCGGGCCACCTGATGCTGGAGCACGCTCACGCGGACCTGCCGGCCACCGGCATGGCGCTGTTTTTCCTGCTCGGGCTGCGCCACGGCATCGAGCCCGACCACATCGCCGCGATCGACGGCCTCACGCTGCGCGCGCACGATCACCACGAGCGCCACGCGCCGTGGACGGGCAGCCTGTTCGCACTCGGTCACGGCCTCGCCATCGCCGTGATCGCGGTCGGCATCAGCCTGCTGGCGGCGTCATTCACGCTGCCGCCCACCCTGGTGCAGGTCGTCGAGTGGCTACCGATCGTATTGCTCACTCTGCTCGGCCTGTGGAACCTGCGTGCGCTGCTCGCGCCCGGCGCCTACCGGCCGAGCTCGGTGCGCATGAAGCTGATCCCCGCGGCACTGCGCGAGCGCACCGACCTGTGGTCGACGGTCGCGATCGGGCTGCTGTTCGCGCTCGTGATCGACACGGTCGCGCACGTTTCGGCCTGGAGCGTGTTCGCCACCCACCAAGGCGGCTGGGTCGACGGCGCCATCGCCGGGCTGCTGTTCTCGGGCGGCATGCTGATCGCGAGCACGGCGGATTCGCAGCTCATCTCGCGCGTGCTGCGCAGTGCGGGCAGCGAAGCTGCGGCGTCGCGGCTGCGGCGTGGCATCGGCTGGTTCGTCGTGATCCTGTCGTTCGGCGTGGTGATTCAGGCGGTGATCTCGAAACTCACCGCCTGATCTTGCGCCGAGCTGGCGTATCAAGCGATCTTGCAAGCCTCGTCGAATGACAGCCGCGGGCTGCGCCCGAACAGCTTGCTCGCGTCGCCGTGCCCGAGGTTGACGATGAAGTTCGTCTTCACCGTCGTGCCGGCCCAGAACGCCGCGTCGACCTTGGCCGCGTCGAAACCGCTCATCGGCCCGCAGTCGAGCCCGAGCGCGCGCGCCGCGAGGATGAAGTAGCCGCCCTGGATGCTCGAATTGCGGAACGCCGTCGCGTCGATCATCGGCTGGTTGCCGACGAACCAGGCCTTCGCGTCGGCATGCGGAAAGAGCTGCGGCAGCTTCTCGTGGAACGCCATGTCCATGCCGATGATCACACTCACGGGCGCAGCTTTGGTCTTCTCCTGGTTGCCGGGCGACATGCCGTCGAGCAGCTTGGCCTTCGCGTCGGGCGTGGTCACGAAGATGAAGCGCGCCGGGCTGCAGTTGGCCGAGGTCGGGCCCCATTTGACGAGGTCGTAGAGCTGGTGCAGCGTCGCCTCGGGAATCGGCTCGAGGCTGAAGCCGTTGTGGGTGCGGGCGTTGTCGAACAGTTGCTCGGTCGTGACGTTCATGGGGTCGGCTCTGAGTAAAAAACAAAACGATTCTCGACGCCGCACGCGCGCGCGGCCGGCGAATGTTTCGTCGACCGCGTTCGCCTGCGTTGAAGGATGGCCGAGGCAGAATCGGCCGATGTTCCAGCCTTCGCAACACGACGTTCGCCGCTTCTTCTGCGAAACCCGCCGCAAGCAGCGCGATGCCTCGCCGCTGACGCCGATGGAGGCGATCGCCGCCGACTGGATCGGCGAACACCCCGAATACTTCGGCGAACTCGATGACCTCGACGCCGCGCTCGCCGCCGTCTACGAGGTAGAAGGAGGGCGCAGCAACCCGTTCCTGCACCTCTCGATGCACCTGTCGATCACCGAGCAGATCGCGATCGACCAGCCGACCGGCATCAAGCAGGCGTTCGGCCTGCTGGCCGCCAAGCTCGGTTCGGCGCACGAGGCGCAGCACCATGTGATGGAGTGCCTGGGCGAGATGGTCTGGGCCTCGCAGCGCAGCGGGCTGCCGCCCGACGGCGAGCGCTACCTTGAGTGCGTGCGCCGGCGCGCGACCCGCTGACGCGTACCGGCCGAGCGCCGGGCCGCCCCAAGCCGG
>JANXVK010000558.1 GCA_025351675.1 Rhizobacter sp. | reverse complement strand
CACGCCGAGCACGAACGGCGTGTAGCTGCCGGCGATGAACAGGTAGATCGCGGCGTGGTCGCAGCGGTTCAGCCACGTCTTCACGCGGCCCGGCGGCCAAGCGTGGTACAGCGTCGAGACGCCGTACAGCAGCATCATCGTCGCCGAGAACACGCAGGCCGCGACCAGGTTGATCGCGCTCGCGTGCGCCGGCGCAAACGCCATCAACACCGGCAGCGACGCGATCGCGAGCACGAAGCCGATGCCGTGGCTGACGCCGTTGGCGATCTCTTCGCCGAGGGACTGGTCGCGATCCGCGGCGCGCAGCGCGCCGCTCATGTCAGCGCCCGCCGGTCACGTCGATCACCGCGCCGGTCGTGTAGCTCGACGCGTCGGACATCAACCACAGGATCGCCTCGGCGCACTCTTCGGCGCTGCCGGCGCGCTGCATCGGCACCATCGGCGCCATCTGCGCGGCGCGGTTGGGCGTGCCGCCGGAGGCGTGGATCTCGGTCGCGATGATGCCCGGGCGCACCGCGTTGACGCGGATGCCTTCGAGCGCAACCTCTTTCGCCAGCCCCATCGTGAAGACGTCGATTGCGCCCTTCGCGGCAGCGTAGTCGACGTACATCCCCGGCGCACCGATGCGCGCCGCCGCCGACGACAGGTTGACGATGGCGCCGCCGTTGCCGCCGTGGACCGTGGACATGCGCTTCACCGCCTCGCGCGCACAGATGAACGTACCGAACACATTGATCGCGAACATGCGCTGCAAGCGTGTCATGGTGATGACATCGATGCGCGTCTGCACATCGACCACGCCGGCGTTGTTGACGAGTGCGCCGAGCGGCGGCATCTCGGCGTCGATCGCCTCGAACATCGCCAGCACCTGGGCCTCGTCCGACACATCGGCCTGCACCGCCAACGCGGTGCCGCCGGCGTCGCGGATGCGCGCGACCATGCCTTGCGCGGCCGCCGTGCCGTGGGTGTAGTTGACCGCGACCGCCCAGCCGCGCTGCGCGGCGAGCCAGGAGGTCGCGGCGCCGATGCCGCGGCCGCCGCCGGTGACGAGAATGGTGCGTTGCGAAGGGGTGGCGGTTGAGGTCATGAGGGTCTCGATGTGGGTGGGGGTTCAGGCTCGGAGCGTTGCTCGTCACTCGTCTTCGCTGCGGCTGGCTTCGTCGCCGCGCGCCGGCTCCCTGGCCTTCTTGTCGAGCGTGGCCTTCAGTGGAGCCAAGCCGTCGACGAACACGGCGCTCGACACCGGCTTGGCGATGCGCAGCGCGGGCGTGAACAAGTGGTTCATGTAGAGCTCCTCGCCGAGCTGGTCGCTGCGCTGCACGTTGAACCACATCGACAGCGCAACGCCGACGAGCGCGCAGGTCGCTGCGACCCAACGCAACTGTCGGTGCCGGGCCGGCTCGACCGCGAGCAGGTGGAAGTACAGCGCCGTCGCGACGACGGCGATCGTGCCGATGAAGTCGAAATCGCTGAGCCACGGCCACGAGAACGCGAACGCGAGCAGCGCCGGCAGCGCGCCGACGACCAGCAGCGCCAAGCTCGCGAGCACGAACACGCGCACATGCCAGCCGAAGTGCGCCTGGCGCGTGAAGGTCTTCGACATCAGTGCCCAAGCCGTGCACCAGATCGCTGCGCCGACGAGCCCGGTGAGCAGCGCGCTGCCGATCGCGCGGGTCAGGCCTTCGGGGTCGGTGTCGAGCCAAGTGGTGAACAGCGTGCCGGCGATCAGCGCCAGCGCCGCGAGCATGATCGGCAGCGCGCGGCGCGCCGGCGAGCCGATCGGCGCGATCGGCAGTTCGGCGGCGAGCGCGTGCCCGGGCAGGCGCAGGCGCAGGTGGGTGCGGCCGACCGTGAGGTCGATCGGCTCGCCGTCGATGGCGAGCGCGGCGCTCTCGCCACCGCGCAGGCGCTTGCGGCCGAGCAGCGCGCCGTTGCGCGAGTCGGCGAGCGTCAGCGCGAGGCCGTGCTCGGTGGTGGCGATCGTCAGGTGGTGGGCGGCGAGGTGCGGGTCGCTCAGCACCACGTCGTTGTCGAGCGCGCGGCCGATGCGCAGCGGCCAGTGCTGCACGGCGAACGACTGGCGCGGTTGGCCGTCGCGGTCGAGGACCTCAAGCAGCGCCCGAGCGCCGGGCCGCGAAGGGCCACGAAGCGGCCCCTCCGGGCCTTGGCCGGGCGCTGTCCCCTCGGGGGACCGATCGACGTAGTCGGCGGACGAGGCGCTCACTTGCTCCATGCGTAGGCCTCCAGGTAGTGCTTCGCGAGCTTCTGCGCGTTTGCGAAGCTCAGGCCCTGCGCATCGAAGCGGCCCTGTACGCCGGCTTGGGTCTGGTCGAGCGTGGCGACCAGCACCGCGAGGTCGTACAGGCCCGGCAGTTTCTTGTAGGCGCGCAGGCAGACCACCGCGCGCAGCGCCAGGCCGTTGCGGTCGACGTATTCTTCATGGCACTGCGGCTTGGTCTGGTGCTCGCTGCGCAGCCGCGTGAAGCTCTCGTTGCGAAAGCTCGCCGAGTAACGCGACGCGAAGCGCAGCGCGCCGAGCTTCGCGCCGTCGTAGGCCTCGTGGCGCACGCCGAGCGCGCCGGTGGTGTAGTCGCCGACGAAGATGCGCGTGTCCATCACGCAGTCGGAGCGCTCCAGATCGAGCCCGCCGGTGCGCGAGGGTTCGCTGCTGCCCCAGCAACGCATGAAGGTGTCGACCGGCACCGGCACCTTGTAGCGCGGGTGGGTGAAGGTTTTCCAGCCCTGCTGGATGAAGCGATCTGTCAGCGCCTGCTGATGCTGCATCAGCTGGTCGGTGACGATGCCGTAAGACGCGGCCTTGATCGGTGCCGCGTTGCGCCCGCGCGCCAGCAGCGCGACCGCAAAGCTCGCCGGCACCAGAAAGCTCACCTGCTCGCCGTCGACGCGGCGCGCCACGTTGATGCCGATGACGCGCCCCTGTTCGTCGAGTGCCGGCCCGCCGCTCATGCCGCCGCTCAATGCACCGCCGAAGAAGATCTGCGGGTAGAAGCTGCGCTTGACCAGCCCGTTGTAGGTGCCTTCGGTGACCGCGAAGCCGACGTCGAGCGGGTTGCCGAGCGAGTAGATGCGTTCGCCTTGCGAGAGCGGCTGCGCATCAAGGCGGAACGCCAGCGCGTCGAAACCCGTCACAGGCTTGCTCGTGTCGGCCGCCTTCAGCAACGCCAGATCGTGCAGCACGTCGAGCTGCAGGATCTGCAGGGGCGCTTCGCGGCCATCGGCGGTGACGTAGACGAGATCGTGGCGCTCCGGCTTCAGCGCGGCCTCGGCAACGACGTGGAAGTTCGTGACGATGTGGCCCTCGCGCGAGACCAGAAAGCCCGAACCCACCGAGGTCTGGCTCGCGCGGCCCTTGAGCACCGTGCGGATCTGCAGCAGCTGCGAGCGCGCCTGCTCGTAGACCTTGCGCGCCGAGAGCGAAATCGGCGCCGAGGCGGGCGCTTCGGGTGGCGCGACCACGGCGGCCGGCTGGCCCGGCTTGGTCTGCGCGAACGCTACCCGCGGGAGAGTGAGTATCAGCAACAACGCGAAGAGCGGCAGCGCGGCGTGCCGCAGGCGGAACGAATTCATCGAAAATCATTCTACGGGTCGGCCCTTGCCCGTGTGGCGCGGGGTGTGTTTCCCCGCTGTTGCCGGATCGCGGCGCAAGTTAGATTGGGTTCACATTTCAAACGGAGTCACACGTTCATGCAGCGCCGCAGTTTCGTTGTGGCCGGTTCAGCGCTGATCGCGCTGCCGGCATTGGTTCACGCCCAAGCCGTCGAGAGGCCCAAGCTCACGCTCGCGGTCGGCGGCAAGAACCTGCTCTATTACCTGCCGCTCACGATCGCCGAAAGCCTGGGCTACTTCAAGGCCGAAGGGCTCGATGTGACGATCGCCGATTTCGCAGGCGGCTCGCGCGCGCTGCAGGCGATGGTCGGCGGCAGTGCCGACGTGGTCTCGGGCGCGTTCGAGCACACCATCAACATGCAGGTGAAGGGCCAGCGCCTGCGCGCGTTCGCTTTGCAGGGCCGCGCGCCGCAGATTGTGCTCGGCGTGAACCCGAAGACGATGCCCAACTTCAAGAACGTGGCCGAGCTGAAGGGCAAGAAGCTCGGCGTGACCGCGCCCGGTTCGAGCACCAACGTGCTCGCCAACTTCGTGCTCGGCAAGGCCGGGCTGAAGCCGGGTGATGTGGCCATCATCGGCGTGGGCGCCGGCAGCGGCGCGGTCGCGGCGATGCGCGCCGGCCAGATCGACGCGATCAGCAACCTCGACCCGGTGATCACGCTGCTGGCGCGCTCGGGCGATCTGAAGATCGTCTCCGACACGCGCAACGTAGCCGAGGCCGACAAGATCTTCGGTGGCCCGATGCCGGCCGCCTGCCTGTACGCGCCGCAGACCTTCATCGACAAGAACCCGGCCACCGTGCAGGCGCTCGCGAATGCGATCGTGCGCGCCGACAAGTGGATCCAGTCGGCCGGCGCCGGCGACATCATCAAGGCCGTGCCCGAGAGCTACCTGCTGGGCGACCGCGCGGTGTATGTCGACGCGTTTCTCGCTGCGAAAGGCGCGCTGTCGGTCGACGGCATGTTCCCCGAGGCCGGGCCCGAGACCGCGCGGCGCGCGCTCGCCAGCATCGACCCCGAGATCGCCGGCGCGAAGATCGATCTCGCGGCGATCCATACCAACGAGTTCGTGAAGCGCGCGAATGCCAAGTACCCGCGTGGGTGACGTGACGGCAGCCCCCGCGCTGCAGCTCGACCGCGTCGCCTGCACCTTCGTCGACAAGGACGATCCGAGTCAGCGCTACACCGCGGTTCGAGACGTCTCGTTGACGGTCGGCGCCGGCGAGTTCGTCAGCGTCGTCGGCCCGACTGGCTGCGGCAAGAGCACGTTGCTCAACGTCGCCGCCGGCCTGCTCGCGCCGAGCACCGGCAGCGTGCGCGTGTTCGGCGCAGAGCTCGCGGGCATCAACCGCCGCGCCGGCTACATGTTCCAGACCGAGAGCCTGATGCCGTGGCGCACCGCGGTGCAGAACGTGATGGCGGGGCTCGAATTTCGCGGCGCAGCCGATGCGCGTGCGCAGGCCGACGAGTGGCTCAAGCGGGTCGGCCTCGGCGGCTTCGGTGATCGCTATCCGCACCAGCTTTCGGGCGGCATGCGCAAGCGCGTGAGCC
>JANXVK010000582.1 GCA_025351675.1 Rhizobacter sp. | reverse complement strand
CTTCGGCGCGGCAGCGATCGTCTTTCCTGACAAGCCGATCCATCTCGAGTACACGACCACCAGCCCGCGCCTGCACCAGGTTTTGGGTGTCACACCAAAAGGCTGAGTCATAATCCGTTCGCTGCGCAGTTCTGCCGCGCGGCATTCGCTAGGGGTGTTGAACGGTTCTCGCTGAACCGATCGACTGAGACAGTCCCTTTGAACCTGATTGAGGTAATCCTCGCGCAGGGAAGCTTGGCCAACGCGCACCACGTCATGTGGTGCCCGCCGGCCCGCCGACCTGCCATCGACAACGGAACCACGATGGCACGCTTGACTTCACGACTCCACACACTCGCTCCGATCGCCGCCGCTGCATGGCTCGTCGCCACGCACGCGATGGCACAAACCGGGCCGACCACCGCGCAACTTCAACCGATCACCGTCACCGCGCGCACCACGCCGTCGGCAAGCGTCGGTGGCTGGGGCGACACGCCGCTCGCGAAAACGCCACTCCAGGCGAGCGTCTTCAGCAGCGAACAACTGAAGGACAGCGGCGTGCAGCGCCTGTCGGACCTGATCGCGGTCGACCCCGCGGTCAGTGACGCCTACAACGCCGAAGGCTACTGGGACTTCCTGACCGTGCGCGGCTACGTGCTCGACAACCGCTTCAACTTCCGTCGCGACGGGCTGCCGATCAACGCCGAGACCTCGATCCCGCTCGACAACAAGGCGCGCATCGAGATTCTCAAGGGCACCAGCGGCATGCAGGCCGGCACCAGCGCGCCTGGCGGGCTCGTCAACTACGTAGTCAAGCGCCCGCTCGATGCGCCGCTGCGCTCGGTGAGCCTGGAATGGCGCCAGCCCGGCACGGTGACCGGCGCGCTCGACCTGAGCCAGCGCTTCGGCACCGACGAGGCCTTCGGCGTGCGCCTGAACGCCGCCGCCGCGCGCCTCGATCCGATGGTGCGCAACAGCGAGGGCGACCGCCTTGTGTTCGCACTCGCGGCCGACTGGCGCGTCTCGCCCGACACGCTGCTTGAAGCCGAAATCGAGACAAGTCGTCGTTCGCAACCGAGTCAACCCGGTTTCAGCATGCTCGGCAACAGCGTGCCGCAACCGGGTGATCCTCGCATCAGCCTGAACAACCAGCCGTGGTCGTTGCCGGTCGTGATGAACGCGACAACCGCGTCGCTGCGCTGGCAGCAGAAGCTGGGCAGCGATTGGCGTTTCGTCGCGCACGCCGCCACACAACAACTGCGCACCGACGACCGGCTCGCGTTCCCGTTCGGCTGCTTCGATCCCGAACCCACACCCGACGGCACCTACTACGCCGACCGCTTCTGCCCAAACGGCAGCTACGACCTGTACGACTTTCGCAGCGAGAACGAGCGCCGCCGCACCGATGCGCTCGATCTGTCGCTGCGAGGCAAGCTGCAAACTGGTGCGATCGGCCATGCGTTGACCGCCGGCGTGCTGCAGTCGCGCGTGCGCAACCGCTTCCAGCAACAGGCCTACAACTACGTCGGCACCGGCAATGTCGACGGCACACTGTTCACCTCGCCCGACCCGGCGTTGACCGACGAGAACACGAACCGCGACGAGCGCTCGACCGAGCTCTACGCACGCGACGCGATCGCGTTCACCGAGCGCCTGACCGCATGGCTCGCGCTGCGCCACACCCGCTTGCAGCGCGAGAGCGTGCGCACCGACGGCTCGCGCCCGAGCGACTACGCGCAATCGTTCACAACGCCGTCAATCGCGCTCAGCTACGCGTTCGCGCGCGACCAACTGGTCTATGCCAGTTGGGGTCGGGGCGTCGAATCGAGCATCGTGACGAACCGCCCGCGGTACACCAACGCCGGCGAGACCTTCACGACGAAAAGTCGTCAGGCAGAGATTGGTCTGAAAGGTGCGAGCGACGCGTTCGAGTGGAACCTCGCCGCGTTCGACATCCAGCGCCCGCGCACGCAGGACTTCGGCACCTGCGACGCCGACGCGACCTGCACCACGCGGCTCGACGGCACCGCGCACCACCGCGGCGTCGAAGCCAACGCGGCTTGGCGCCAAGGACCGTGGACATTGCGCGGCGGCGCGCAATGGCTGCGAGCGCGTGTCGAAGGCAGTGCCGACCCGACCGTCGACGGCAAGCAGCCGACCAACGTGCCCGAGCGCACGCTGAAGCTCCAAGCCGGCTACGACGTGGCGGCGATCCGCGGCCTGAACCTGCAGGCCGGCCTCGTGCACGAGAGCGCGCGCATGGTGCTGCCCGACAACAGCGCGACGATCCCGGGCTGGACGCGCGTCGACGCCGCGCTGCGCTACGAGACCAGGCTCGCGGGCATGCAGACCACGTGGCGCGCCGGCATAGACAACCTGTTCGACACGCGCGCCTGGCGCGAGTCGCCGTACCAGTTCAGCCACGTCTACCTCTATCCGCTCGCACCACGCACACTGCGGCTATCAGTGCAGGTCGATCTCTGAGGGGCCGGGGAACCACGCTATACTGCAAGGCTGTTCCTCGATAGCTCAGTTGGTAGAGCGCCGGACTGTTAATCCGTAGGTCCCTGGTTCGAGCCCAGGTCGGGGAGCCAAGATAGAAGCGAAGAAGCCCTCAGATCACACGATCTGGGGGCTTTTTTCATGGCATCGGTAGTCGTGATTGCGGAAGTCCGTCGGTATCGCGGCCTCACGCTTAGTCAGCGCTCAAGAAAAACCGGCGGTTCAATGAAGTGTGCGTGAGGCAACCGCTGCTTGCCCGCCACGTGCCTGCTCCGCTTCAGCTTTTTCGCGCATCGCGAAGAGTTTCGCTGAGGTAGAAATGTTCTTCAACAGCATGCGCTGTACTTGGGTCCGCCCCGCGCTCGGCTCACTGCCCAGAAGCCTGGCTGGAAGATTGAATTGCCCACGGCCATTCACGTTGTCTAATAAGACAGCGGCCTCATCCCACGACAACCAGACAAGAAAGAAGCAGTCATCGATCGAGTCGCTGTCCGCGCCGATCTCAATTTGACCCACCCTGCCGATCTCAATCTAACCCGGGGATGGGTGCCGGCGTCGTAGCTGCCGGCTGTGGATAACTGTAGCTGCTTCCTCCTTTCACTCGATGGTTCGGCCTGGTGATCTCGC
>JANXVK010000568.1 GCA_025351675.1 Rhizobacter sp. | reverse complement strand
AAATCTCCCAGCCCATGTCGTTGAAGCCCATCGCGCCCGGCGCCGGCAGCGGCGGCACGCGCGTGCTGACGAACGCGCGGGTGTAGAAGTTGACGCCGAGAAAGTCGAGTGGCTGGCGGATCGTCGCCATGTCGCCCGGCTGCACCTGCGGCGCATCGGCGCCGAGGTGCGCGATCACGTCCATCGGGTAGCTGCCGAGAAAGACCGGGTCCATGTACCAGCGCGTTGTCAGCCCGTCGTTCAGGCGCGCGGCGGCGCGGTCGGTTTCGGTCGGCTCGGCCGGATACGGCGGCGTGTGGTTCAGCACGATGCCGAGCTGTGTTTTCGTGATACCGCGCATCGCGAGGACCGCCGCGCCGTGTGCGAGCAGCAGGTGGTGCGAGACCTGCACGGCGCTCGCGCGGCTCGTGATGCCGGGCGCGAACTGCGCGGTTTCGTAGCCGAGCGTCGCGACGCACCAAGGCTCGTTCAGCGTCGAGATCGACGCGAGCCGGTCACCGAAGCGGCGCGCCACTTCGCTCGCATACGCGACGAACGTGGGCACGATGCGGCGCGAGAGCCAGCCGCCGAACGCGTCGTGCAGCGCCTGCGGCAAATCCCAGTGATAGAGCGTGGCGTGCGGCGCGATTCCGGCGGCGAGCAACTCGTCGATCAGGCGGTCGTAGAACGCGAAGCCGGCTTCGTTCCACGCACCGCTGCCGTCAGGCTGCACGCGCGACCAGCTGATCGAGAAGCGGTAGGCGGTGAGGCCGAGACCGCGCATCAGCGCCACGTCGCCCTCCATGCGGTGGTAGTGGTCGCAGGCGATGTCGACGTTCGAGTTGTCCTTGATGCGGCCGGGCTGAGCGCAGAACGTATCCCAGATCGACGGGCCGCGGCCGTCGATCGCGGCGGCGCCTTCGATCTGCTGCGCGCTGGTCGCCGAGCCCCAGATGAAACCGGCGGGGAAGGTGGGCGTGTCGGTGAGGTTCATGGAATCGGAGGCATCGAGAAAGTGAAAGACGAATCAGCCACGCACGGCGCCTGCCGTGAGCCCGGCCACGAGCCGGCGCGCGCTGAACACGAACACGATCAGCAGCGGCAGCACCGCGACGGCGCTTCCGGCCATCAGCGCGCCCCACTCGGTGTTGTTCGGGCTCTGCATGCTGCGCAGAGCGAGCGGCACGGTGAAGTTCTCGGCGCTGCGCATCACGATCAGCGGGCCGATGAAGTTGTTCCACGAGCTGATGAAGGTGATCAGCCCGAGCGTGCCGAGCGCCGGCCCGAGCAACGGGAAGACGACGCTGCGGAACACCCGCAGCTCGCCGCAACCGTCCATGCGCGCCGCGTCGATCAGCTCGCGCGGGATCGCGCTGCCGATGTACTGCCGCATCATGAAGATGCCGAGCGCACCCGCCGCGCCGGGAATGTAGAGCGCCTTCGGCTGATCGAGCCAGCCGAGCGCGTTGATCACCATGAAACTCGGGATCATGTTGAGGAAGCTCGGCAGCATCATCGAGCCGAGCACAAGTGCGAAGAGCGGCTTCTTGAAGCGAAAGTCGTAGGCCGCGAACGCGTAGCCGCCGAGCGAGCACAGCACAAGGTTGAGCGCGGTCGTTATCGTCGCAACATACACGCTCATCCACAAATTGCTCCAGAACGGGATGCGCTCGACCAGCAGTTGCAGGTTGCTCCACAGCGCCGCGCCGAACCACAGCGGCGGCGGCGAGCTGAAGATCTCGTTGCGTCCGTGCGTGGCGAACACGAACATGAAATAGAACGGCGCGATCAGCAGCACCGCGCCTGCGCCGACGATCGCGTAGGCGACCATGCGCGAAGGCTCGACCGCAGGTGAGTTGCGGCGGCGGGTGATGGCAGGGCTATGCGGCATGCTGGCCGTCGCTTCTGCCGAAGAGCTTGCTGTTGGCCCACGTCAGCACCGCGATCGCGAAGAACAGCAACCACGACACGGCGGATGCGGTGCCGAAGTCACCATCCGAGAACGCGAGCCGGTACATGAAAATCGCGGTCGTCATCACCGACAGGCTCACGCCGCTCTCCGGGTCGACGAGGATGAACGGCTCCTCGAAGAGCTGCAGGTTGCCGATGATCGTCAGCGTGACCGCGAAGAACATCATCGGGCGCAGCAGCGGCAAGGTGATGTACCAGAACTGGCGCCACTTGCCGCAACCGTCCAGCGCAGCGGCTTCGTACAGTTCCTTGTCGATCACCTGCAGGGCCGACAGGTACAGCACCACGTTCCAGCCCAGGAATCGCCAGAACACGATGAACGCGACTGCGGGCTTGGTCGTCCTCGCATCGCCGAGCCAGTTGATCGGATCGATGTGGAAGACGCCTTGCAGCACGCTGTTGACGACGCCGTAGTCCTTCGAGAACAGCGTCGTGAAGATCAGCGCGATCGCCACGCTCGAGGTGATGTAGGGCACGAAATACGCGCCGACGACCGCGTTGCGGCTGCGCTTCAGCGCGGTGTGGATGAAGTACGCGAGCGGCACGGCGACCAGATGCTGCGGCACGCCGCAGACGATCGCGAACCAGAAGGTGTTCCACAGCGATTTGTGGAACCACGGGTCGGTCAGCGCGAACCCGTAGTTCTCGAAGCCGACCCAGCGCATCGCACCGAGCCCGGCGGCCGGATCCCACTGGTGCAGCGAGAGGTAGAGCGAGAAGCCGAGCGGGAACAGGCCGAACACCAGGAACAGCGCGAAGAACGGCGCGATGAACAGGTACGGCGCGGCGGCGCGTGCGACCTGGTGGCGCGAGCGGCGGCGCGACGGTTTGACGCTCGGCTTGATGGGATCAGCGGCGCGCACGGTGCTGGATCAGGATTTTGGCGTCGGCCAGCGCCGCGGCGATGGGCTTGCCTTCGTTGAGCACCTCCTCGAACACGCTGCGCACCATGTCGGTCGCCATCGCGTCGTACTTGTTGACGGCGATCGCAGGCACCTTCGCGGCAATCTCGCGCCACAGCTGGCGCGCCCGCTGGCCGCCGAGAAACGCGATCGGTTCGTCGAAGAACGGATCGGCCTGCGCCGCGAGCAGCGCCGGAAAGCTGTCGAGCACGCGCAGCGAATCGAGCTGCGTTTCCTTGTCGGCGGTCATGAATTTGATGAACTCCCAGGCTGCGGCCTTGTTCGCCGCTTTCTTCGGGATCGCGTAGAACGAGCCGCCATACGAGGCGCTGATACCGCCCGGCAGCACGGTCGAGCGCCACAGGCCGGCGGTGCCGGGTGCGATCCAGTTCTTCAGGTGGCCGGCGAGCCAGCAGCCCATCATCTGGCTCGCGACGCGGCCCTGGCGGAAGCCGGTCGTCCACTCGTTGGTCCACGCGGTCGTGCGTGCATCGAGGCCTGCCCGACGCGCGGCGCGGCCCAGCTCGAAGGCGCGCACGAAGCGCGGGCTCTCGACGAGGATCTCGCCCTTGCTGCCGAAGTAGATGCCGTCGCCGTCGGCGAGGCCGCTGCGCATCACGATGTCGCGAATGTCGGCGGCGTCGGCGAGCAGGTAGGCGCCGGTCTTCGCGCGGATCCGGCGGCCGGCCTCGATGAAAGACTCCCAGCTCTGCGTCAGCTCGGCCTCGCTCACGCCGGCGCGATCGACGATGTCCTGGCGATACAGCAACGTGCCCGGGCCGATGTCGGTCGGGATCGCCGCCAGCGCGCCGCTCGCGTTCATCGCTTGCGGAAAGCTGTAACGCGCGAACTTGTCGCGCAGCGACAGGCCGTTGTACGGCGGCAGCGCGAGGTCTTCGAGGCCGCCCGAACCGGCGAACTTGCCGATGAAGCGGAAATCGATCGCCATCACGTCGGGCAGGCCCGAGCCGGTGGCGAGTGCCGTCGTCATCGACGGGTGGTGGTCTGAGTATTGAAGCGACTGCACCTTGACGTCGACGCCGGGGTGCAGCTTGTTGAAGCGCGGGACGGCGGCCTTCGCGGCGCGGTCCAGGTCGGGAAAGGTCGCGACGCCGATCGTCGTGCGAGCGCTCTGCTGCGCAGGCGCCTGCGCCGCCGTGGCGGCCAGCGCGCTGGCGATGAAGTGGCGTCGGTTCACGAGAGAGCTGCGTGAAAGAGGGTCAGCGCATCGACGCTCGCTGCGCTGACCCGGCCCCGCATCAGAAGTTGATCCGGCCCCGCACGCCATAGCTGCGAGCGTCGTTCAGGAAGCGCTGGTTGAAACCCGAGCCGACGAGTGCCTTCTGCGACGCCTGCTCGTTCGTCACGTTGGCCGCGAAGGCTTCGAGGCGCACGTCGCCGAGGGTGTAGCCAATCCCGAGGTTCACGGTCGCGAAGCCTTTCTGCTTGTCTGGGAAGCCCGCCTGCAAGGCGGTCTCACGCGTTCCGTCGAGGAAGACGATGTCGGCTTCGTTGAACTGCGTCAGATAGTACGCCGAGCGGTAGTTCACCAAGGCCTGCCAGTCGAACTTGCCCGAACCCAGCGCGAAGCTGTTCGAGAGCCGTGCGAACAGGTTGACCGCCGAGGCCAGCGGCAGCTTGTTGCCGGCAAGGCTGATGATCGGCGACTTGCCGCCCTGGCCGAAGTCTTGTGCGCGCGCATCGGCGACCGAACCGTTCTTGATCTTGGTGTCGAGGAAGGTCGCGTTCAGGTCGAGGTTGAAGTGGTTTGGCAACGCGAACTTCGCTTCCGTCTCCAGGCCGAGGATGCGCGAGGTGCCGATGTTGCGGTTCACCAGCGAGTAGCCGGTGCACTTGGGCGGCGTCTGCGTGTTGTCGAGGTTGATGCAGGTCAGGTCCTGGAAGACCTGGTCCTTGTAGTCGTAGTAGAAGCCGGTCACGTTGAAGATCGCCGGGCGGTCGAACAAGGTGAACGCGTTGCGCGAACCCACTTCGTAGACCCGCACTTTCTCCGGGCCGAAGGTCTCGGGGATGGTCGAGCCGTTGAAGCTGTCGTTGAAACCGCCCGACTTGTGGCCGGTCGCGATCTTGCCGTAGACGAGGTTGGTCTTCGTCAGGTCGTACTCGAGGCCGAATCGATAGTCGGGGTATTGCGCCTTGCTGCTGCCCGATTGTTGCGATGGGATCGTCAGGTTCGCGTAGCTGAAGCCGCCGTTGGTGGTGCTCGGGTTCGTGAGCGGGCAGGTCTTGTTGCCGTTGTTGATGTCCGGCCGCGTGAAGCAGGTGCCGTTCGGGTTGCTGCCGTTCGCGATCGAGCCGATCTGGCCGATCAGCGTGTCGCGTGCACCGGGCGTCTTGATGCTGTCGAGCAGGAACTGTGCGATCTGTGCCTGGGACGTGACCTTGCTCAGATCGAAGTTGGGGCGATCCACGAGGTTCGGCATGAAGCCCGCGGTGCCGAAGCGGCTCGCGAAGCAGCAGTCGTAGTTCTCGGCTCCCAGCGTCAGCGCGATGTTGCCGCCGATGCCGTAGCGTGACTTGCGCTCATCCGAGTAGCGCAGCCCGCCGAAGGCGCGGAAGCGATCCGTTACGTCGAGCGTGCCGTCGCCGAAGAGCGCATACGATTCGCTCTTGACCGACGGCATCGAATATTCGGTGCCCGAGTAGCAGCAGTAGCCCTTGTCGACCAGCGACAGGAAGCCGCTCTTCTGATCCTCCTTGAAGTAGAACGCGCCGGTGCTCCATTTGAACGGACCCTTTTGGTCGGAGAACAGCCGCGCTTCGTAGGTCTGCGCCTTTGATTTGGTCTGCCAGAACACGGTCGAGAACACGTCGTAGTCTTCGGCGCTCAGGTCGCGGCCGGCGTAGTTGATGCCGTCGGCCGAGGCGTTGCGCTGGAAGAAGTCGACCGAGCGGAAGCTGCCGCTCAACTCGACCGAGAACGGCCCGGCGTCCCACTCGACTTTGCCCTGAATGCCGCCGATCTTGTTGTCGAGCTTGCCCTGCGTACCGCGGAAGACGATGTTGTGCATGTCGAAGGCATCTGCGGTCTGGCCGGTCTTGATGACCGCGTCGTAGATGTTCGAGCCTGGGTAGCCGGTACCGGTTTCCTTGCCGTAGTCGCCCATGATCGAGACGCGCACCGCGTCGGTCGGGTACCAGAGCATCGAGAGGCGGCCAGCGTAGTTTTCTTCGAGTCCGGCCGGCTTCAGGCCGCTCGCCTGGGCGCCGGTCGAGACGTTCTTGAAGCCGGCGTCCTTCTTGACGTAGTAGCCAGCGGCGCGCAGCGCGAACGAATCGTTGACCGGGATATTCAGCGCGCCCTCGGCCGCGTACGACGAGCGGTTGCCCGCCTCGGCCTGCGCGTAACCGCTCAGCGCATCGCCGCCGATTTTGGGCTTGGCGGTGATGATGTTGAGCGTGCCGGCCATCGCGTTGCGGCCGTACAGCGTGCCTTGCGGACCCTTGTTCACCTCGACCCGTTCGAGGTCGTAGAACATCACGCCGAGGCCGCGTGGGCGCGGGATGTAGCTGCCGTTCAGGTGCGGCGCCGCGGCTGGATCGCCGAGCTCGGTGTTGTTCGACGAACCGACCCCGCGGATGAAGATCTCGACGTTGCCCTCCTGGTTCGCGATGCTCATGCCGGGAATCACGTTCTGCAGCTGCCGCAGGTCGGAGACGCCGTCCTTGCGCAACTGCTCGCCGCTGACCGACTGCACCACGCCTGACACTTTTTGCGCGCTCTGCTCGCGGCGGTTGGCGGTGACGGTCACGGTGCCGAGATCGCCCGCGCCCGCAGCCGACGCCGCCGATGCGGTCGTCGCAGGTGGCGCGGTCTGTGCCAGCGCCGGGCTCAGGGCGCTGCTGCACAGCAGCGTCGTGAGTACCAGTTTCCGAAGATTCCGTTGTCTCATGTCTCATCCCTCGTGATGGGGTTTGCGGGAGTGGCGGGTGTCGGCCACCGCTTTGGTGTCTGCGACCTCGAGCGGTCTGAAATCGATATCAGCCGTTACGACGAATTGGAAGGGTGACTGAAATCGTTGTCAACGGTGTTTCGGAGAATTTGACGGCGACCTGGGGAAAGTCTGGGGGCCTCGCGCAACACTCGGGTCACGGTCCGTAGAGCGCGTCCGTGAGGTCGGAATAAAAGCGGCCCAGACCGCGGTCGTACACGCCGAAGTCGCCGGCGAGTTCCCACCAGGCCCAAGGCAGGCCGCGCCGCTCCAGCGCTTGCCGCATCACGCGCACATAGCGCAGGCGTGCTGCGGCCGGCGCCTGCTCATAAGCGCCGAACTCGCCGACGTAGACCGGGTAGCCGCCGAGCCGCGTCGCCTCGCGTTGGGCGAGGTCGAGCAGGCCGACCATCAGCGCCTGGTCGGCGGCGCTGCAGCAGTCGATGCCGGTCGGACGCGTTGGTTGCGCCCACTCCGCCCCTTGGTGTGTGAAGCCGAAAGGTTCGTAGTGGTGAACGGTCAAGATCAGGTGCGGGTCGTTCGGCAACACGAGCTTCGGCAACGCGTTGGCCGAGTTCCACTGCGTCGGCCCGACGACCAGCAGGCGGGTCGGGTTCGATTCGCGGATCGTCGCCACGGCCCGCGCCAGCAGGTCGTTCCAGCCCGCATCGAGCCGGCCATGCGGTTCGTTGTAGACCTCGAACAGCAGCCGCGGCCCATGGTTGGCGTAGCGCTGCGCGATCTGCCGCCACATCGCCAGAAAGCGGGCTTCGAGCACGGCTGGGTCGACAGCGAACTCGGCCGGGTCGAGCGCGTCGCCGTCGAGTTGGCGGTAGTGATGCATGTTGAGGATCACGATCACGCCGCGGTCGAGCAGGCGCTGCACGACGCTGTCGACGCGCTCGAAGAAGGCCGGCTCGATGATGGCGTGCGCATCTGCGCTTGCATGGTTGCTCCAGCGCACCGGCAGCCGCACATGCTCAACGAATCCCGGTCGACCGACCAGATCGACAAACGCCTGCTCGACGCTCAGCGCCCAGTCGCCTTCGCGCGGCGCATCGAGCATGTTGCCGAAGTTGACGCCGCGGCCGAGCGCCTTCGCGCCCGCGCGCGCCTCCGGCGAGGGGCCGGAGAACGCGGTCGGGGGCAGGCTGCACGCGGTGCACGCAAACGCCATGGCGAGCGCGGTGGCGCGCCAAAGCGCAAAGGTCGGTGAAAGCATAAACACGATCCGCAGAGTAAGAAATCGATTTCAGTTTGCCATCGATTGGCACTGCGCCGGCTTGGGGTTTGCTCGGATCGAACGGCGTGCCGGTCGCCCGCTCTGAAAACGATAACATCGGCCCCACGCCATGAAATCGCGCCAACCGACTCCACCGCCACCACTGCCCGACCTTGCCACGCTGCAAGACGTGGCGCGGCTCGCCGGCGTGTCGGCGAGCACGGTCTCGCGCATCCTGAACGGCACGGCCAGCGTCACGCCCGACAAGCGCGCCGCGGTCGAAGCGGCGATCGACACGCTCAACTTCAAGCCGAACCTGTCGGCGCGCAGCCTGCGCAGCGGCTCGACACGCACCATCGGCATCCTCACGCAAGACCTCGAGAGCCCGTATTTCACGCGCGGTATCACCGGCGTCGAAGACGGGCTGCGCGGCAGCGGCTACGCGCCGATCATCGTGCCGGGGCACTGGAACCCGGTCGAAGAGGCCGAGCGCATGCGGCTGTTGATCGCGCGGCGAGTCGACGCGATCGCGATCCTCGGTGGCTCCCTCAGCGATGCCGAGGTGACCGGGTTCGCACGCCACCAGCCCATCGCGGTGACCGACCGGCAGCTCGTCGCTCCGAACGTGCACGCCTTCGAGTTCGACCAGGCCGAAGGCGGTCGCATGGCCACGCAGCACCTGATCGCGCTCGGCCACCAGCGCATCGCGCACATCGCGGGGCCGAAATCGCACGCCGACGCAGTGCGGCGCATGGAGGGCTTCCTGCGCGCGCATGCCGATGCGGGCATTGCGGTCGACCCGCAGCTCGTCGTCGAGGGCGATTTCATGGAGCCCGGCGGCGTGCTCGCGATGAACCGCCTGCTCGACGCCACCGAGCCGTTTTCGGCCGTGTTCTGCGCCAACGACCAGACGCTGTGGGGCGCGCGCCTCGCGTTGCTGCGGCGCGGCCTGCGCGTGCCCGAAGACCTCTCGCTGGTCGGCTTCGACGACCTGCCGCAATCGGCCTACATGACGCCGCCGATCACGACGGTGTGGCAGCCCATCTTCGAGATGGGGCGCGCGGTGGCGTCGGCGTTGCTGACGGCGCTCGGCGTCACGCCGAACGGCCCGGCAACCCATCCGCCGTTGAGCATGGTGATCCGCGAAACGACCCGCCGCCGCTGATCCTCCAAGCACAGCCCCGCGTGCAACGCCGCCACAGCGCGGCGGCGACAATCGGGACATGGCCATCCTTTCCCTCTCCAACGCCCACCTCGCCTTCGGCCACGTGGCCCTGCTCGACAACGCCGCGTTCTCGCTCGAGATCGGCGAACGCCTCGGCCTGATCGGCCGCAACGGCGCGGGCAAGTCGTCGATGCTGAAGATCATCGCCGGCCTCGAAAAGCTCGACGACGGCCTGCTGCAGATGACGCAGGGCGTGCGCATCTGCTATGTGCCGCAGGAGCCGGTGTTCGAGCCCGGCCACAGCGTGTTCGAGGCGGTCAGCGAAGGTGTTGCCGAGGCACGCGCGGTGCGCCAGGCGTATGAGGAACACGCGGACGGCGTCGACCTCGACGCGCTGCAGACGCG
>JANXVK010000560.1 GCA_025351675.1 Rhizobacter sp. | reverse complement strand
CACCATGCCGCGCCAACCGACCAGACCCACCAGGGGCTGTGAGCCTCCAGCTACGAGATTACCTAACTTCATGACATTGCCCTTTCAGAAAAAATTCAAAACACAGAATTTGGTCTGCCCGGCTCGTCTGGCCGGGTAGGGCGCGACGAACCTGGCTCTTTAGCCTTTAATGGTTGTCGTTTTGGTGGTGGTAGCAGGCAGAGCCGACGACGACACACCAGCCCACGCACCCGTACCGCCGCAGAAGGGCAGTACCAGGGAAACGGGGCGATTGACTTGCATGTGCCGATTGTAAGCGAGATGTTTTGACCCCCACGCTGGTCGCTTCGCGTACTGCGCTGCCCCCCAAGGGGGTGCAATTCGCCTTGGGGCGGCCCGGCGGCGAATTACAGCGCTTTGACGACAGCGTCGCCCATCTCGCGTGTGCTGACCCGGGTCGTGCCTTCGCTGTAGATGTCGGCGGTGCGCAGGCCTTGCGCCAGCACCTTTTGCACGGCGGCTTCGATGCGCAGCGCGGAGGCTTCCTGGTTCAGGCTGAAGCGCAACATCATCGCGGCGCTGAGGATGGTCGCCAGCGGGTTGGCGATGCCCTTGCCCGCGATATCGGGTGCGCTGCCGTGGCTGGGCTCGTACAGGCCCTGGTTGCTGGAGTTCAGTGATGCGGAAGGCAGCATGCCAATCGACCCGGTCAGCATCGACGCTTCGTCCGACAGGATGTCGCCAAACATATTGCCGGTGACGACCACGTCAAAACGCTTGGGCGCCTTGACCAGTTGCATGGCCGCGTTGTCCACGTACATATGGTCCAGCGCAATGTCGGGGTATTGCAGGCCGACTTCGGAGACTACGTCTTTCCAGAACTGGAAGGTTTCCAGCACATTGGCCTTGTCCACGCTGGTCACGCGACCTTCGCTGCCCGATGCCTTGCGCTTGCGCGCAGCCTGGAAAGCGACGTGGGCAATGCGTTCGATCTCGGGGCGGCTGTAGCGCATGGTGTCGAAGGCTTCTTCGGCACCGGGGAAATGGCCATCGGTGGCGATACGGCGGCCGCGCGGCTGGCCGAAGTAGATGTCACCGGTGAGCTCGCGAATGATCAGGATGTCGAGGCCCGCGACGAGCTCGGGCTTCAGGCTCGAGGCGTGCGTCAGCTGCTCGTAGCAGATCGCCGGACGGAAGTTCGCGAACAGGCCGAGGCTCTTGCGCAGGCCGAGGATCGCCTGCTCGGGGCGCAGCGCGCGTTCGAGCTTGTCGTACTTCCAGTCGCCGACGGCGCCGAACAGCACCGCGTCGGCGCCTTGTGCAAGTTTCAGCGTCGCTTCTGGCAGCGGGTGACCGTGGGCGTCGTACGCGGCGCCGCCGACGAGCGCGGTCTCGGTCTCGAAACGCAGGTCAAGCGCGCCCAGTACGCGCACGGCTTGCGCGACGATCTCGGTGCCGATGCCGTCACCCGGCAGGATTGCAATTTTCACGAAGTCGGTTCCTATTGTCGTTCATTTCAGATCGTGTGCGCGAGCCAGGGCTTGCTCAGCAGCCGCTCGGCCTCAAACGCGCGGATCTTGTCGGCGTGGCGCAGCGTCAAGCCGATGTCGTCGAAGCCGCCGAGCAGGCAGAACTTGCGGAAAGGCTGGACCTCGAACGGAATCGTCGCGCCATCGGACTTGACGACGAGTTGCTGTTCGAGATCGATCGTCAGCGAGTAGCCGATGAAGGCGGCCGCCTCGTCGAACAGGCGCGCGACCGCATCGTCCGGCAACACGATCGGCAGCAGGCCGTTCTTGAAGCAGTTGTTGAAGAAGATGTCGGCGTAGCTCGGCGCGATGATGGCGCGAAAGCCGAATTGGTCGAGCGCCCACGGCGCGTGCTCGCGCGACGAGCCGCAGCCGAAGTTCTTGCGCGCCAGCAGCACCGAGGCGCCTTGGTAGCGCGGCTGGTTCAGCACGAAGTCGGGATTCGGCCGGCGCGATGCCGGGTCTTGTCCGGGCTCGCCGTGATCGAGGTAGCGCCAGTCGTCCAACAGGTTCGGGCCGAAACCCGAGCGCGTGATCGACTTCAAAAACTGCTTCGGGATGATCGCGTCGGTGTCGACGTTTTCCCGGTCCATCGGCGCGACAAGGCCGGTGTGAATGCGAAACGGAGTCATGGTGTCACTCGAATTCTGAACAGATCACGCGAGCCGGCTGACGTCGACGAAATGGCCTTCGATCGCAGCAGCAGCCGCCATCGCCGGCGACACGAGGTGCGTGCGTCCGCCCGCGCCCTGCCGGCCCTCGAAGTTGCGGTTGCTGGTCGAGGCGCAACGCTCGCCCGGCTCGAGCCGATCGGCGTTCATCGCCAGGCACATCGAACAGCCCGGCTCGCGCCACTCGAAGCCGGCGTTCCTGAAGATCACGTCCAGCCCCTCGCGCTCGGCCTGCTCTTTGACGAGCCCCGAGCCCGGCACGACCATCGCGAGCTTCACGTTCTTCGCGACGCGCTTGCGCAAATGGCGCACCACGTTGGCCGCTTCGCGCAGGTCCTCGATGCGCGAGTTGGTGCACGAGCCGATGAAGACCTTGTCGATCAGGATGTCGGCGATGAGCTTGTTCGGCTCCAGCGCCATGTACTGCAGCGCGCGTTCGATCGCAGCGCGCTTGCCGGCGTCTTTCTCGCGGTCGGGGTCGGGCACGCGGTCGTCGATCGCGAGCACCATTTCGGGCGAGGTGCCCCAGGTGACTTGCGGGCGGATCGTCGACGCGTCGAGCTCCACGACCGCATCGAAGTGCGCGCCCGGATCGGTCTTCAGCGTGGCCCAGTAGCGCAGCGCCTGCTCCCACTCGACGCCGCTCGGCGTGAATGGCCGGCCCTTCACGTAGGCGATCGTCGTCTCGTCGACACCGATCAGACCGGCCCGCGCGCCGGCCTCGATCGCCATGTTGCAGACCGTCATGCGGCCTTCCATGCTCAGCGCTCGGATCGCCGAACCGGCGAACTCGATCGTGTGGCCGGTGCCGCCGGCGGTGCCGATCTTGCCAATGATCGCGAGCACGATGTCTTTCGCGCTCACGCCGGTGCCGGTCTTGCCTTCGACGCGAACCAGCAGGTTCTTCGCCTTGCGCGCCAGCAGCGTCTGCGTCGCGAGCACGTGCTCGACTTCGCTGGTGCCGATGCCTTGCGCGAGCGCGCCGAACGCGCCGTGCGTCGACGTGTGCGAGTCGCCGCAGACAACCGTCATGCCCGGCAGCGTCGCGCCCTGCTCCGGTCCGATCACGTGGACGATGCCCTGGCGGCGATCGTTCATCTTGAACTGCGTGATGCCCAAGCGATCGCAGTTGGCGTCGAGCGTGTCGACCTGCAGCTTCGAGATCGGGTCGGCGATGCCGTGCGAACGGTCGGTGGTCGGCACGTTGTGGTCGCTGACCGCCAGGTTCGCGGACAGCCGCCAGACCTTGCGCCCGGCCAGCTCGAGCCCGCCGAAGGCTTGCGGGCTGGTGACTTCGTGCACCAAGTGGCGATCGATGTAGAGAACGGCCGTGCCGTCGTCTTCGGTGTGGACGACGTGTTCGTCCCAGATCTTGTCGTACAGCGTGCGGGGCATGGTGGCGTGCGGGGCGGATTCCGGCCCACGAGTTT
>JANXVK010000528.1 GCA_025351675.1 Rhizobacter sp. | reverse complement strand
GGTCGAGCAGCGCGTCGAGCCGCGGCTGGTTCTGTGCGGTGAACACACCTCGCGCGCGCTGTTCGGCGCGCACCGCGAGCAGCACGTAGAACATCACACCGACGCCGGCGATCGTCGAGCTCGCGCGCGAGAAGCGCCCCGACCTGCTGCTGACCGTCGACAACGGCATCGCGAGCCTGCAGGGCGTGGCGCATGCGCGCGCGCTCGGCATCGACGTGGTCGTGACCGATCACCACCTGCCGGCGCTGATCGATGACCTGATCGTGCTGCCCGACGCGAACGTGATCGTCAACCCGAACCAGCCGGGTTGCGGCTTCGGCAGCAAGAACCTCGCCGGGGTCGGCGTGATCTTCTACGTGCTGCTGGCGCTGCGCGCCGAGTTGCGCGAGCGCGGCGTGTTCGCGGCACACCCGACCGCGCAAGCGGGCGACTCAAGACCGCTTCAACCAAGGCTCGATACGCTGCTCGACCTCGTCGCGCTCGGCACCGTCGCCGACGTGGTCCGGCTCGACGCGAACAACCGCCGTCTCGTCGCGCAGGGCCTGCGCCGCATTCGCGCCGGTCAAATGCAGCCGGGCGTGGCCGCGCTGTTCACCGCCGCTGCGCGCGATGCGCGGCGCGCCAGCGGATTCGACTTCGGCTTCGCGCTCGGGCCGCGCATCAACGCGGCCGGGCGCCTGTCGGACATGACGCTCGGCATCGAGTGCCTGCTGACCGACGACCCGGCGCGCGCCACCGCACTGGCGCAGCTGCTCGACACGATCAACCGCGAGCGCCGCGATGTCGAATCGGGCATGCGCGAACAGGCCGAGGCGATGCTCGAACGGCTGCTGCAGACCGAAGGCGACTCGTTCGCCGTCAAAACGCAAGGCAGGCCGACGACACGCATACCGTCGGCCCTCTCGATTTTCGACGAAGGCTTTCACGACGGCGTGGTCGGCATCGTCGCGTCGCGCCTGAAAGACCGCGTGCACCGCCCGACCTTCGTGTTCGCGCGCGGTCAGGACGGGCTGCTGAAGGGCTCGGGCCGCTCGATCGCCGGCTTTCACCTGCGCGACGCGCTCGACCTTGTCAGCAAGCGCCACCCCGAGGTGCTGGTGCGTTTCGGCGGCCATGCGATGGCAGCGGGCTGCACGTTGGCCGACATGCACTTCGCGACCTTCGACGCCGCCTTTCAGCAGGTCGCGAGCGAATGGCTCGATGCGGCCACGCTGTCGCGCACCTTGCTCAGCGACGGCCCGCTCGGCATCGAGCACTTCAACGCGGCCACCGTGCGCACGCTCGACGCGCAGGTCTGGGGCCAAGCCTTCGAGGCGCCGCTGTTCGTCGACGAGGTCGAGGTCGTCTCGCAGCGCCTGGTCGGCGAGAAACATCTGAAACTGGCGCTTCGCTTTGCCGGCGAGGCGCGCGGCAGCGCACTGCGCGACGCGATCTGGTTCGGCCACAGCGAGCCGGTCGCGGCCAAGGTGCGGTTGGCGTATCGGCTGAGTGTCGACGAGTACAACGGCCGCGAGCGCGTGCAGATGATCGTCGAAGCCGTCGGCTGACGAGTTCGCCTTGGAGCGCAGCGCCCGCGGGCATGCACGCCTTGCCAGCCTTCGGCGATCGCGGCAGCATGGGCCGATCGACCTCAACGATCCGGGACACGCCATGGCTTCGCGCACACCCCACACGCTGACCGACCGCCGCCGCGCGCTGCGGCTGCTGTCGATCGCCTCGCTGACCCCGCTGATGGCTGCCGTCGCGGCCTGCGGCGGCGGTGGCGGCGACGCCGGCGGGCCGGCGCCGGTGCCGCCGGCGCCGGGCATGCCCGGCCCGGCGTGGTGGGGCTTCGGCCGCGACGCGCAGCACTCGGCGCTCGGCGCGATCGCCACCCAAGACCCGAACCGCATCGCGTGGAGCACGCCGGTCGACCTCGCGCCGCAGTACACGGGCAGCGGCGCGCTGCTGATCCACTACGGCTCGCCGGTCATCACCGCGATGAACACGGTGATCGTGCCGGTGAAGACGGGTGCGACCGGCGGCTTCCGCTTCGAGGCACGCTCGGGTGCGAACGGCGGGCTGATCTGGTCGGCCGACAGCGACTACGTCCTGCCGGCGCACAACTGGGTGCCGAGCTACAACCTCGCGCTGACCCCCACGAACCGCGTGGTCGCCCCCCGCGCCGGCGGCAAACTGCTGGTGCGCGACAACGCCGATACGGCCAGCGGCACGCTCACGACCGCGGTGTTCTACGGCGCCGCGGCGTACAACGCGAACCCGGCCGCGTTCGATGCCACGGTGTTCATCAACACCCCGGTCACGGCCGACTCGGCCGGCAATGTCTTCTTCGGTTTCATCGTCACCGGCCCGAACCCGGCCGGCCTCGCGAGCGGCATCGCGCGCATCAGCGCCGCCGGCGTCGGCAGCTGGGCCGCGGCGACGACTCTGGCGGCCGATCCGGCGATCGTGAAGGTCGCGATGAACTGCGCGCCGGCGGTGTCGCCCGATCTGGCGACCTTGTACTTCGCGGTCAACCAGGCGGTGGTCGCGGGCACCGTGCAGGCCGGCTACCTGATCGCGGTCGATGCGACGACGCTGGCGCTGAAAGGCAAGGTGCCGCTGCGCGATCCGATCGACGGCGGCCCCGCGCGCCTCAGCGACAACGGCACCGCGTCGCCCACCATCGGGCCCGACGGCGAGGTGTTCTTCGGTGTGCTCGAGGGCACGTTCGGCACGCACAACGGGCGCGGCTGGTTGCTGCACTTCGACGCCACGCTCGCGCTCGGGCGCCCGCCCGGCGGCTTTGGCTGGGACGACACCGCGTCGGTCGTGCCGAGCGCCATGCTGCGGTCGTACGCCGGCGCGGCGAGCTACCTGTTGATGGTCAAGTACAACAACTACTACGGCGTCGGCAACGGAGACGGCCTGAACCGGGTCGCGGTGATCGACCCGACCGCGATCCAGCTCGAACTCGACACCAACGTGTTGGTCATGAAAGAAGTCATCGCAATCGCCGGGCCGACGTTTGTCAGCGGCAGCTCCGGGCCGGTCGAGGAGTGGTGCATCAACACCGCGGCGGTCGACCCGATCACGCGCTCGATCCTCGTCAACAGCGAAGACGGATTCCTCTACCGCTGGAGCATGCTGACCAACACCTTCACGCAGCGCATCCGCCTGACCAGCGGTATCGCCGAGTCGTACACGCCCACCGCGATCGGCGCCGACGGCGCGGTGTACGCGATCAACAACGCGGTGCTGTTCTCGATCGCGGGGTAGCCGCGCGGCTGGTGCTGCCGCCGAAAGCCCGCGACCCTTCGCGGCTATCCAGGCACAGGCATGCTGCGGGCATGACGACACCTCGACTCTGCTTCCTCGCCGGCGCCTTGGCGCTCGTCACTTCTCTCGCATCGGCGCAGGCGTTGAAGCCGGTGACCGTCGCGAGTGGGTTGCGCAACCCGTGGGCGCTCGCCTTCCTGCCCGACGGCCGCATGCTCGTCACCGAGAAGGCCGGCACGATGCGCATCGTCAGCGCCGACGGCAAGCTCGGCGAGCCGCTGCAGGGCGTGCAGAAGGTCGAGGCCGCCGGCCAGGGCGGGCTGCTCGATGTCGTGCTCGACCCGAAGTTCACTGAGAACGCACTCGTCTACTGGAGCTTCAGTGAGGCCGACCCGGCCGGCGGCAGCGGCAACAGCACGGCCGTCGCGCGCGGCAGGCTCGACGGCAACAGCTTGCGCGACGTGCGCGTGATCTTCCGCCAAGCGCCCAAGTTCGCGAGCAGCGCGCACTTCGGCTCGCGGCTCGTGTTCGCGCGCGACGGCCGGCTGTTCGTGACGCTCGGCGACCGCTTCAGCCGGCGCGACGACGCGCAGCTGCTGGCCAACGACCACGGCAAGATCGTGCGCATCGAATCCGACGGTCGCATCCCGGCCGACAACCCGTTCGTCAGCCGCAGCGACGCGCGGGCCGAGATCTGGAGCTACGGCCACCGCAACGTGCAAGGCGCGGCGCTGCACCCGGCCACCGGCGAACTGTGGGCCGACGAGCACGGTCCGCAGGGCGGCGACGAGCTCAACGTCGTCGAGCGCGGCAAGAACTACGGCTGGCCGGTGATCACGTACGGCGTCAACTACGGCATCGGCACGAAGATCGGTGAGGGCACGGCCAAGGCCGGCATGGAGCAACCGCTGACGCACTGGGTGCCGTCGATCGCGACCAGCGGGCTGGCCTTTTTGACCAGCGACCGCTACCCCGGCTGGAAGGGCAGCGCCTTCATCGGCGGCTTGCGCGCGCAGCTGCTGGTGCGGCTCGAACTCGATGGTCGCAAGGTCGTGCGCGAGGAGCGCCTGCTGCAAGACCTCGGCGAGCGAATCCGCGATGTCCGCCAAGGCCCCGACGGTTGGCTCTATGTGGTGACGGACAGCACGAACGGGCGCATCCTCCGGCTCGAACGCTGAAGGTCATGGCCCGCGCGAGCGACGCGAACGGCGGGTCGTCCCTACAATCGGCGGGTGGACAACCCTCCGAGCTGGATGAACGCTGACCTGCACTGCCACTCCGCCGTTTCCGACGGCACGCTGCAACCCGAGGCGCTCGCCGCGCGGGCGAAGGCGAATGGCGTCGAGTTGTGGGCGCTGACCGACCACGACGAGATCGGCGGCCAGCAGCGCGCGCGGGCCGCGGCCTCGGCGCTCGGCCTGCCGTACCTCACCGGCACCGAGATCTCGGTGACCTTCGCCGATGTCACCGTGCACATCGTCGGGCTCGGCTTCGATGCCGACAACGCCGCGCTCGTCGCCGGCCTGCGCGCGACGCGCGGCGGCCGGCGTGAGCGCGCGATGGAAATGTCCGATGGCCTCGCCAAGGTCGGCATTCACGGCGCGTATGAAGGCGCGCTGCAGTACGTCGGCAACCCCGAGCTGATCTCGCGCACGCACTTCGCGCGCTTTCTGGTCGATAGCAAGGTCTGCACCGACACGCACGAGGTCTTTCGCAAGTACCTGGTCGAGAACAAGCCCGGCTTCGTGCCGCACCGCTGGGCCACGCTGAAAAACGCGGTCGCCTGGATCACCGACGCTGGTGGCCTTGCGGTGATCGCGCACCCGGCGCGCTACAAGTTCACGGCGAACGAGGAGTACGCGCTGTTCAGCGAGTTCAAGGCGCACGGCGGGCGCGGGGTCGAGGTCGTGACCGGCAGCCACAGCTCGGCCGACGCTGTGCGCTACACCGAGACGGCGATCGAGTACGAACTGCTGGCGTCGCGCGGCAGCGACTTCCACAGCCCCGACGAGAGCCACACGGATCTCGGCGCCCTGCCCGCGTTGCCAGCCAAACTGACGCCGGTCTGGACCGCGCTCGAATCGCGCATCCACCAACCCGCCTGAATGACGACCCCTGAGCGCCTTCGGCGCTGTGCCCCGAGGGGAGATCGGCCGGCAGTGGTTCACGAAGTGGGCCTCTTCGTGGCCCATGGCGGCCCGGCGCTCGGCCGATGAAAGGGGATTGGCGCGCATGACCGCGCAACGCCCCGGCCTCGGGATCGCGCTCGTGCTCGCGATGGGCGCGTGCTTCGCGGTCAGCGACACGCTCATCAAGTACCTCGGCGCTTGGCTGCCGGTGCTGTTCTTGCTCTGGGCGCGCTACGCGATCCAGGCCGGCGCGATGGCGATCTGGCTCGCGCCCAAGGGCTGGCGCGGCTTCGCGACCGCGCACCCGAAGTTTCAATGGGCCCGTGGCGCGCTGTTGCTGGTGACCAGCGGCATGTCGTTCTTCGGCCTGCAGTTGATGCCGGTGGCCGAGTTCACCGCGCTCGGTATGCTCACGCCGGTGGTCGTGACGATGCTCGCCGCGTGGGTGCTGCACGAGCCGGTATCAAAGATGCGCTGGGCGCTGGTCTGCGGCGGCTTCGTCGGTGCCGTCATCGTGATTCGGCCCGGCAGCGGCGTGTTCGGCTGGGCCGCGATCTTCCCGCTGCTGATGGCGCTGTGCTACGGCTGCTTCCAGGTGCTGACGAGCCGGCTCGCGTCGCTCGAGAGCCCGTACACCACGCACTTCTACACCGGCTTCAGCGGCGCGGTGCTGGTGACACCGCTGCTGCTGTTTCACGCGGGCGACTACGTCAGCGCGGTGCAGGCCGTGCCTGCATCCAAGCTGCTGCTCGTGCTGGGCATCGGCGCGTTCGCGACCGCTGGCCACCTGTGCCTGATCTTCGCGTTCGGCCGTGCGCCGATGGCCACGCTGATGCCCTTCCTCTACACCCAGATCGCGTTCGCGCTCGCGGTGAGCTTCGTCGTGTTTCGTCATCTGCCCGACGGCTGGGCCTGGGTCGGGATGGCCGTGATCGCCGCTTGTGGCGCCGTCAGCGCCTGGTTGAACGCGACCGGCGACCGGCAGAAGCCCGGGTCGATCGTCGCCGCCGACACGATCTACGATTGAGTCATGAGACAGCCCCCACGCTCACTTCGTTCGCTGCCCCGCAAGGGGGCGCGTCAGCACCTGCGGGCGGCCGGGCGGCACTGACATGTCCCAATACTTCGAAGTCCACCCCGAGAACCCGCAACTGCGCCTGCTGAAACAGGCCGCACAAATCCTGCACGGCGGCGGCATCGCGGCGATCCCGACCGACTCCAGCTACGCGCTCGTCTGCCACCTCGACGACAAGGCCGCGGCCGAGAACCTGCGCCGCATCCGCGGCGTCGACGACAAACACCATCTGACACTGCTGTGTCGCGACCTGAGCGAGCTCGCGAGCTACGCACGCGTCGACAACAAACAATACCGCTTGCTGAAGCTCGGCACGCCGGGGCCGTTCACCTTCATTCTCGAAGCGACAAAAGAAGTGCCGCGCCGCGTCTCGCACCCGTCGCGGCGCACGATCGGGCTGCGCGTGCCCGAGCATGCGGTGACGCAATGCCTGCTCGACATCCTTGGCCAACCGCTGCTCGCGACCACGCTGATTGCGCCCGGCGAAACCGAGCCGATGAACGAGCCGCGCGCGATCCGCGACCGCTTCCAGAAGCTGCTGCAGGCGGTCGTCGATGCCGGTGCCTGCCCGATGCAGCCGAGCACCGTGGTCGACCTGACCGGCGACATCCCGGTGCTGATCCGCCGGGGCCGTGGCGACCCGGCGCTGCTCGGGCTCAGTCTCGAAGAAAGCGCTTGACGCAAGGGCTTGACACCCACGCGAAATCAATTCTAAAGTGATATCACTTTGAAATCGAACCCGGATGTTCCGGGGCGGTCGCGAAGCTGGCTACTTTGGGAGACTCCGCGATGGACAAGAAAGCCTCACAGGAGCGCGTCGGCTCGTCGGCCAACGGCTTCGTCTGCGTCGCGATCGGCGTGCTGCTGATCCTCGGGCCGGCCGCGCTGCTGCTCGGCCGGCCGTCGCTGCCCGCGATCGCGCTGTTCGCTGTCGGCATGCTGGTGGGCGTCTGGTGCCTCGC
>JANXVK010000490.1 GCA_025351675.1 Rhizobacter sp. | reverse complement strand
CTGCGGCCATCACCGCGCCGATCTGCAGCACGCCCGAGACCATGCGCGCATCGACCACGCGCGCATCGGGCCGGCGCGGCGGGCGCGCCATCAGGTCGTCGCTGGCCGGGTCGACGCCCATCGCGAGCGCGGGGCCGAGGTCGGTCACCAGATTGATCCACAGGATCTGCGTCGCCAGCAGCGGCGCGACGATCGCACCGCCCGAGCCGCTCAAGCCCAGCACACCGGCGCCGACCACGCCGACGAACACGGTCAGCACCTCGCCCATGTTCGACGACAGCAGGTAACGCAGGAACTTCTCGATGTTGTCGAAGATGTGCCGGCCTTCGCGCACCGCGTCGACGATGGTCGCGAAGTTGTCGTCGATCAGGATCATCCGCGCCGCCTGCTTCGCGACCTCGGTGCCGGTCACGCCCATCGCGATGCCGATGTCGGCGGCCTTCAGCGCGGGGGCGTCGTTGACGCCGTCGCCGGTCATCGCGACGACGTTGGCGTCGGCCTGCAGCGCGTGCACGATGCGCAGCTTGTGCTGCGGCGCGACGCGGGCGTAGACCGAGGTCGTGCGCAGCGCCGCGGCGAAGGCGGCATCGTCGAGCGCATCGAGCTCGAGCCCGGTCAGTGCCGGCGCGCCGGGCTCGACGATGCCGAGGTCGGTGGCGATGCGCGCCGCGGTGCGCGGGTGGTCGCCGGTGATCATGATGACGCGGATGCCGGCGCGCCGTGCCTCGCGGATCGCGATCGCCGCCTCGGCGCGCGGCGGGTCGATGATGCCGACGGTGCCGAGGTAGATCAGGTCGTGCTCAAGCGCCGCGCCGGCGTGCGCGTCTTCGCCGCTCGCCAGCGGCCGGTACGCGACCGCCAGCGTGCGCAGTGCGGCGCCCGAGAGTGCGTCCACGTCCTGCGTGATGCGTGCGCGCATCGCCGCGTCGAGCGCGAGCGCCTGCGCGCCGGAGCGCACCCGTGTGCAGTGGCCGAGCAGCACATCGGGCGCGCCCTTTGTGATCAACAGCGTCTTGCCGCCGTGCTCGTGATCGTGCGCGATCGCCGACATCATCTTGCGTTCCGCGCTGAACGGCACCTCGGCGATGCGCTCGAAGCGCGCTGCGCGGCGCGCCGCGTCGCCCAGCTTGCGCTCGGCGACGAGGAACGCGGCTTCGGTGGGATCGCCGTGGATCGTCCAGGCGCCGTCGACCTGCTGCAGCGCTGCGTTGCCGGCTGCGCTGCCGCCGCCGAGCACCGCGAGCTGCTCGTCGTGCAGCGCACCGGCCGCGAGCGCGGCGCCGTCGTGTTCGACGCGGCCTTCGGGCACGTAACCGGCGCCGGTGACGCGGGTGGTGCCGGAGGCGGTGACGATGCGCTCGATCGTCATCTCGGCGCGGGTCAGCGTGCCGGTCTTGTCGGAGGCGATCACCGAGGCGCACCCCAAGGTCTCGACCGACGACAGGTTCTTCACCAGCGCTTGGCGTTTGGCCATGCGCTGCACGCCGAGCGCCAGCACCACCGACAGGATCGCCGGCAACCCTTCGGGCACGGCAGCCACCGCCAGCGAGACGCCGAGCAACAGCGCCTCGACGACGGTCGCCGCGCTGTGCCGCTCGGCCACCAGCAGCAGTGTCGCGACGACGATTACCGCGATCACGACGACCGCGCCGCCCAGCACGCGGCCGAGGTGCGCGACCTCGCGCTGCAGCGGCGTCGGGCGCTGCACGGTCGCATCCAACAGGTGCGCGATGCGGCCCATCTCGGTCGCCATGCCGGTGGCGGTGACGATCGCGCTGCCGTGGCCGTGCACGACCGCGCTGCCGTTGAACACCATGTTGACGCGGTCGCCGAGCGCCGCCGGCACGGCGAGCGCGTCGAGGCTCTTCAGCACTGCCTCGCTTTCTCCGGTCAGCGAGGCTTCGAGCACGCGCAGCGTGCTGGCCTGCACGAGGCGCGCGTCGGCGGCGACGGCATCCCCTTCGCCAAGCACGAGCAGGTCACCACGAACGAGTTCGGCGCTCGCGACGCGCTGCACCGTGCCGTCGCGCACGACCGACGCGCCCGCCTCGGTGAAGCGCGTGAGCGCGGCCACCATGTCGAGTGCTTTCGTTTCCTGTGCGTGGCCGATGATCGCGTTCAGGAGCACGACGATCGCGATCACGATCGCATCCACCGGCCAGCCGGCACGGCCTTCGATCACCCAGGTGGCGAGCGCGATCGCCACGGCGGCGAGCAGCAGGTAGATGAGCGGGTCATGGAATTGCGCCAGCAGGCGCCGCCAGGCCGCGCGTGGCTTTGTTGCGCGGAGCTCGTTGCGGCCGTCGGCGGCCAGCCGACGTGCGGCTTCGGGCGTGGCGAGGCCGGTGGTGGTGTCGGTCGAGAGCGCGGTCGCGATGGCGGCGGCGGTCAGCAGCGAGGGGTCGTCGGGCACAGGTGCGCTCGGGTTCTGCTAGCCAGCGTGCTGCGGCGGGGCCGGTCGCCGGTCGACCAATTCATTGTAGGTGCGCCGGTCGGCCGCACAGCAAGCGCAGGCCGCGGCTTCGAGGCCGGCGCGGTCGAGCACCCGGAGCTCGCCGCGGTGGTATTCGATCAGCCCGCTGCGCTGCAGCGCGCCCGCCGCGCCGGACGCGGGCGGATCTGGTGGAGGCGCAGGCAGGCGGTGGCGGCCGCGAGCTGCACCATCAACCCGCAGAGGTAGCGGTTCAGGCCGCGCTGCAGCGGCGCGCTGCGTGCCAGCTCGGCACGAAACGCCGCCGCGCTGATGCGCCACGCCTTGCCCGGCCCTGCACCAGACCGCGCAACGGCGCCCTCGTGACGCCCAATGCGAGGTGCGCGCCCAGCAGGCCCTCGCGACCGACCATGCCGACCTCCAACCCCGGGCTGCCGTCGATCAGCGTGATCAGCGAGACGAAGCCTTCGGTGGGGAACCACACGTGGCGCGTCGTCTGGCCCGGCTCGAACATCACGTCGGCGAGCACGAGCTCAACGGGTTCGCAGATCGCCAGCAGGCGCAGGCGTTCGGCGCGCGGCAGGCGCGCGATCAGATGGTTCTCGACGCTGGCCAAACGGCGCTCCTGCGGTGGTGGCCGACTGTGCGCGTTGCGCCGCCGCCTGACTGTGTGCCAGTGCACACAGCGGCAAAATGAGACCGATTCGTTTGATCACTAGAGATAGTCTGCACAACTCTGCGCTATCCGTTCTTCACGTTGGCGCGCGAAGCTGAGACGATACGGCCATGGAGCAGATCAACCTGGGGCTGAACCTGGGAACCAAGCGCAGCCGCAAGCGCGAGTTCCTCGACGAGATGGATCGTGTCGTGCTGTGGGATGCGCTGGTGGCGTTGATTGCGCCGTTCGCGCCCGAGGGCAAGACCGGGCGTCCGCCGTTTGCAGTGCAGACCATGCTTCGCATCCACTTCCTTCAGCAGTGGTTCGGCCTGAGCGGTCCGGCAATGGAAGAGGCCTTGCATGACGTGCCGCCGTACCGCGAGTTCGGACCAGGCAAGATAGCCGGCCGGTCCGCTACAGGCCTTGGCACCGATGCCGAGAGCGTGCCCATTGGCGCTGGTTGTCGCAATCCGCGTCGCCGATCAATGTGGCGACAGCCACCAAGTGGCTGGCAGACCGCGGCGCGGAGGCGGCTGGTTTCGCAGGCTCAGCTTCTCAAGCAACGCAGTTCAGCTCGAGCATGGCAATGGCCAGGAAGCGTGACACTGAGAGTGCCGTTGAAGCGAAGGGCGTCATGCTCGGAGCTCGCGCGGCGGGCACATGCTGACAAGTCGGGAAAGGTCTGCAACCGAAGAAGAGGCCGGGTCCCAACCGTCTGGGCGAGTTCATCCGCCCTTGCCTCAAAATCGAGCGGATCCGCACCCTCGATCGCGCACTGCGCAACCAGACCGTTCGAGATCATTGAAACCAGCGGCTTGTTCAGCCTGACCTGGGATCAGGCTGGGTCGTCAGGCCGGAGCGCGACGCACAACGAGTTGCGCTGCGGGTGTTCGCACGGGGTTGGCATAGAGCGTGGCCAGCACATCCCAAAACTCCGTCGAGATCGCGTCGGGATAACCGAAGCCCTGAAAGTGATTGCCCAACCCCAGAGCGTGACCGAATTCGTGGGTGACGATGTCTTGTGTGACATCGCAATGGCCGTTGCCGAGATTTATCCAGGCCACAGTCTGGTTCCGAACCCCGCTCGGCGAGGTCGGACCGACGGGATTGGGCGCGAAGGCCGCAGTTGAGACATTCGCGCAATAGCTCGCATAGTCCGTCGAGCCCGGCGGCACATAGGATGTCATGTAGCTCACGCGGAAATAGCCGCCCGATGCCGGCGCCGTACTTACTTCAGAAAACACAGCCGAGCCGGCAAGTTTGTAGTTGTGGGCGGCAATCGCACCGCGCGCCTTCGTGGCCAGGTCAGTCTCAGTCGCAGTTGTCGGAGTCGGGATGAAGACCGCAATCTGGGGGGCACTTGCGCCTGCACCGACCCAACGGTTGGTACCCGATGTGCCACCGCTCCAGCTGTTGATGTTGGCGCTGGTGATGTCAGCCACGACCTGCGTATTTGATCCGTTCACGTCACTGCTTCCACCTCCTCCACAGCCGGCGAGTGAAACTACTCCGAGCGAAAGACCGATAACAACAGCAAAATGTTTGTGCACGAGAGGTACTTCCTTGGAACAACTGATTCACTGCGAATTGCGCAGCGGCCATAGTCTGTGGGACGGGCAGGCAACCACCAACAGAAATCGCATCAATTATTTTTTGTGAGTCCATAGCAACGGCACCGTGTGCGAACACAGCTCACGGACCGTTCGACCTTGCCCGAGCAGAGGGTGCGTCCTCTTCAGATGCATCGAGACCCAAGCAATAAAGTGACGAGATTGAGTCTCGGCCTCGACGGCGATCGAGACGGCGCGCCCGTACAGCGACGAACTCAGGTCGCTACACCCGCCGCCATGCGGCGCCAACGTGCCCTTTTCCGTCTGACGACCGCGATCCTTGTGGTCTGCTCGCTGCTGTTCTCGCAGTTGGCGTTGGCGAGCTACAGATGGTCTGCATAACTCTGCGCTACCCGTGTTTCACGCTGGCGCGCGAAGCTGAGACGATACGGCCGTGAAGCAAATCCACTTGGGCCTGAACCTGGGAACCAAGCGCACGCGCAAGCGCGAGTTTCTCGACGAGATGGATCGTGTCGTGCCGTGGGATGCGCTGGTGGCGTTGATTGCGCCGTTCGCGCCCGAGGGCAAGACCGGCCGCCCGCCGTTTGCGGTGCAGACCATGCTGCGTATTCACTTTCTTCAACGGTGGTTCGGCCTGAGCGACCCGGCGATGGAAGAGGCGTTGCACGACGTGCCGCTGTACCGCGAGTTCGCCGGTCTGGACGGCTGGACCCGGAGGTTGCCCGACGAGACCACGATCCTGCGGTTTCGCCACCTGCTCCAGAAGCACAAGCTGGCCGATCAGATGCTCGCGTCGATCAACGACTTGCTGCGCGACAAAGGCATGACGCTGCGCGCTGGCACGGTGGTCGATGCCACGCTGATCGGCGCGCCCAGTTCGACCAAGAACGCATTGGGCGAGCGTGACCCCGAGATGCATCAAACCAGGAAGGGCAATCAGTGGTACCTCGGCATGAAGGCGCACATCGGCGTGGACGCCGAATCGGGCCTGGTGCACACCGTCAAGGCCACGGCGGCCGACGCCAACGATGTGACCGAAGCCAACGCGTTGCTGCACGGCGACGAGACCGATGCGTTCGGG
>JANXVK010000550.1 GCA_025351675.1 Rhizobacter sp. | reverse complement strand
GCGCCTGCCGCAGCAAGCGATCTGAGCCCGTGACGCTCAGGTGATCACGGTCGGCTGCGCGCGCCCGGTGCGTTCGCGGATGCCGGCCAGCCGGTCGGCCAGCGCGATCAAGGGCGCCAGCGCCTGCTGCGTCGGGATCGCGTGTTTCGCCGCGTCGGGCTCGAAGCGTTCGAGGTAGACGCGCAGCGTCGCGCCCTCGGTGCCGGTGCCCGACAGGCGGAAGACGATCCGCGAGCCGTCGTTCAACCCGATGCGGATGCCCTGCGCCGTGCTCACCGAGCCGTCGACCGGGTCGGTGTACGAGAAGTCGTCGGCGCTCGCGATCGTCGCGCCGTCGACCGTCTGGCCCGGCAAGGTGGCCAGCGACGCGCGCAGGTACGCGACGAGGTCGTTCGCCGCGGCGCTGTCGACACCTTCGTAGTCGTGGCGCGAGTAGTAGTTGCGGCCGAAGGTTTGCCAGTGATCGCGCAGGAGCTGCTCGACCGACTCGCCGCGCACCGCGAGAATGTTGAGCCAGAACAGCACGGCCCAGACGCCGTCTTTCTCTCGCACATGGTCGGAACCGGTGCCGGCACTCTCTTCGCCGCACAGCGTGACCTGGCCGGCGTCGAGCAGGTTGCCGAAAAACTTCCAGCCGGTGGGTGTCTCGAAACAGGCGATGCCGAGCTTCGCGGCGACGCGGTCGACGGCCGCGCTCGTCGGCATCGAGCGCGCGACGCCTTTCAGCCCGTTCGCATAACCCGGCACCAGCGTCGCGTTCGCGGCCAGCACTGCGAGACTGTCGCTGGGGGTGACGATGAAGTGGCGGCCGACGATCATGTTGCGGTCGCCGTCGCCGTCGCTCGCGGCACCGAAGTCGGGCGCGGCCTCTCTGCCTTCACCGAAGTCGGGCACGTCGTTCGCGAACATGACCTTGATCAGGTCCTCGGCATAGGTGGGGTTCGGATCGGGATGACCGCCGCCGAAGTCGGGCAGCGGCACGCCGTTCATCACGCTCGCGGCCGGTGCGCCGAGGCGCTTGATGAAGATCTCGTGCGCATACGGGCCGGTGACCGCGTGCATCGCATCGAAGCACATCCGGAACGAGCCCGAACGCAACAGCGCGCCGATGCGCTCGAAATCGAACAGCGACGCGAGCAACTCGACGTGGTCAGCGACGGAGTCGATGACCTCGACCGCCATCCCGCCAACCCGGCTCGTGCCGAGCGTGGCGAGATCGACATCGGCGGCGTCCACCGTCAGGTAGCGTGCGATCGTCTGCGTGTTCGCGAACATCGCCTCGGTGATCTTCTCCGGCGCCGGGCCGCCGTTGCCGGTGTTGTACTTGATGCCGAAGTCGCCGTCGGGGCCGCCCGGGTTGTGGCTCGCCGACAGGATGATGCCGCCGAACGCCGCGTGCTTGCGGATCACGCAACTCGCCGCCGGCGTCGACAGGATGCCGTGCTGCCCGACCAGCACGCGGCCGAAGCCGTTCGCCGCCGCCATGCGCAGAATGATCTGGATCGCGGCGTCGTTGAAGTAGCGGCCGTCGCCGCCGAGCACCAGCGTCCGGCCCGCAAAACCTTCGAGCGAATCGAAGATCGACTGCACGAAGTTCTCGATGTAGGGCGACTGCTGGAACACCGAGACCTTCTTGCGCAGACCGGAGGTGCCGGGGCGCTGGCCGGGAATGGGTTGGGTCGGGATGGTTCGCGTCTGCGGCATGGGGGCTCCTGGTCTCGCACCATTGTGCCGCCGGGGTCGGCGTGGCGGGAGCAGCAGGTCGGCGATCACCGGCCGGTGCTCCGAGGCCTGCGCGCCGCCCGCGAACGCATCGATCACGCCGAGTTCGGGGCTGACGAGGATGCGGTCGATGCGCAGGAACGAGAAGCCGAGCAGCGCGCGTATCACCGGCGACGACTCGGGCGCGTTCAGGTCGACGACGCAACGCACATGGCCCTTCACCTGGCCGCGGTAGTCGATGCGGCCGAGCGTGCAGTCGCGCAGCGGGTAGCGGCTGGCGGCTGGCGGCGACGTACTGGTCGGCAGCGAACGCGTACGGCAGACCGAACGCCCGCCCGCCGGGCCGGATCGCAGCGGACTGCGCGCACGAGGGGCCGCGGTTGTCCTGCGAGACGACGATGTCGGGGTTGTGCAGCGCCACTTCGCGCGCGAGCGCTTCGAAGCCACCGCCGCGCGGCATCGCCTTGTACGCCTTCACGTTGCAGGTCATGAAGCGCAGCGGCGTGCCGCCGGCATCGGACCGGCCCCAGGCGAGACCCATCCCGAGCGTGATGACGAGCCCGAGCGTGGCGAGGCTCGCGAGCACCCAGCGCCAGCCGAGCGCGCACGCGAGCAGCGCCAAGCCGAGCAGCGCCGGGTGAGGCAGGTAGCGCGAGAGTTCGAGCCACCACGGCCCGAGCGGGCCGGCTTGCTGTGCCGGCGTCAGCAGCACGAGCCCGAAGATCAGCAGGGCGACGAGGCCGCGAACGAAGTGGTGGGCAATGCGCGCCGAGGGGGCGGGCCAAGGGGGCGGGCAGCGATGGGCGCGGCCACTTGCCCGAACCGGCGCCGCAAGGCCCTCGCCGATACTCGGGCGCATGTCGTCTCTCGTCTTCTTCAAGCTGCTGGCGATCCTCGTGATCGTCGCGATCGGCTGGGTGGTCGGCAAGCTGCGCTGGCTCAGCCCGACCGATGTCGAGTCCGGCCGCAGCGCCGACCCGGCGCGCGTGCTCGCGAACGCGGCGTACTACATCTTCGTGCCGGCACTGCTGTTTCGCACCACCGCGCGCATCGAGTTCGAGACCATGCCGTGGGATACGCTGGTCGCGGTGTTCGTGCCGCTGCTGCTGATGCTGGTCGGCGTCTACCTCGTGGTCAGGCGCATGAACCGCGACGCCGCCCTGCCGCCGGCCGCACCGGCGGTGCGCGCGATCACCGCGGCGTTCGGCAACACGGTGCAGATCGGCATCCCGATGGCGGCGGCACTGTTCGGCGAGGCCGGGCTGCAGATCCACCTCGCGATCGTCAGCCTGCATGCGCTGGCGCTGCTGACGCTTGCGACCGCGCTGGTAGAGATCGACCTCGCGCGGGCGCAGCGCGCGCTCGGCGCGGGCGAATCGCATTTGATGAAGACGCTGCTTTCGACCGCGCGCAACACCCTCGTTCACCCGGTCGTGCTGCCGGTGCTGGTCGGGCTGGCCTGGAACGCGCTGCGCCTGCCGCTGCCGACCGTCGCCGACGAGATCCTGCGGACGCTCGGCCAAGCCGTCGTGCCACTGTGTCTGGTGCTGATCGGCATGTCGCTCGCGTACTACGGCGTGCGTGGCGCGGCGAAGGTGGCGGTGCTGCTGTCGATCCTCAAGTTGATCGTGCTGCCGGCCGTGGTGCTGGTGATCGCGCATTGGGGCTTTCACCTGAACGGCCTGCCGCTGGCGGTCGTCGTGATGATGGCGGCGCTGCCGATCGGCAGCAACGCGCTCATCTTCGCGCAACGCTACCGCACGCTCGAAGCGGAGACGACGGCCGGGACCGTCTTCTCGACCCTCGCGTTCGGCGCGACTGCGCCCCTGTGGCTCGGGCTGCTGGCCTGGATCGGCTGATCAGGCCGCGCGCCGCTGGCGTCGCGCGAGCCACCCGAGCGCCGCCAAGCCGCCGAACATCAGCGCATCGGTCGACGGTTCGGGGACGACCGGCACCGGATTGCGCTCGATCGAAATGTTGGAGCCGGCCACTTCGCCGTTGTTGACCGTGTTGCCGCCGGCACCGGTGCCGAAGCGCTTGGCGTCGACGGGCGCACGCTGCGAGCCCGGCGAGAAAACCAGGCCGGAGACGAAATTGAAGACGTTGATCGCGACAGCCGTGTTCGCGCAGGCTGCGTCGGCGCAATCGGTGCAGGACAGCTCGATCGCATCGAGATCGAAGCCGCTGAACTGCCCGGAGGCGCCGCCGAAACTGCCGCTCGCGTCGCTGATCGAAATCGCCGCGAAGTCGCCGGTCAAGGTGTCCAGGTTGGCCTTGTAGACGGCGGTGTTGGTCTGCGCGCCCGTGCCGCCGCCGGCGTGACACCCGTCAGTTTGCTGAGCGCGACGATGTCGGCATGGGCCGACGCGGCCGCCGCGACACAGGCCAGTGCCGCGAGCGAGCGCAGCGTTCTTGAAACAATCATCGGAGTTCTCCCGACGCTTGAATGCGGTGGTTTCGCGCCGAATCCGGCAGGCGGTGCGGCGTCGCGCAGGCGACGTCGCAAAGGCTGCGCGGCACCAGCGCCGGCAGGCTTCGTCTGGCGGTGACTCCCGCGTTTCGGGGGATGGCGCGCGGGTTGCGCGGATCGACAAGTCAATGCCGTCGGCCCTCACCTGCCCCGGGCCAACCCGCAAACCGCCCCGCGGCACGCGCTCTATCATTCAGCCCGCTCGCACGACGAGGCCCCCATGTTCAACTTTCTGGAATCGCCCATGAAACTCCGCGGCTTCACTCTCTCGACACTCGCGGCCGGTGCTTTGCTGAGCTGCGCCGGCGCGGCCTTCGCGGCCAAGACCCTCGTGTACTGCTCCGAGGGCAGCCCGGAAGGCTTCAACCCGCAGTACTACACGACCGGCACGACCGCCGATGCCTCCTCGGTGCCGATGTACAACCGGCTGGTCGAGTTCGACACCGGCACGACCAACATCGTCCCCGGCCTGGCCGAGAGCTGGACCGCCGCCGCCGACGGCCTGAGCTACACCTTCAAGCTGCGCAAGGGCGTGAAGTTCCACACGTCGGCCAAGTTCACGCCGAGCCGCGACTTCAACGCCGACGACGTGCTGTTCTCGTACAACCGCATGGCCGACCCGGCGATGGCGAAGACCACGCCGGGCACGACCTACGCGTACTTCGACGACATGGACATGAAGAACATCGTCGACAAGGTCGAGAAGGTCGACGCGATGACGGTGCGCTTCGTGCTGAAGAAGCCCGAGGCGCCGTTCATGGCCAACCTGGCGATGGACTTTGCGTCGATCCTCAGCGCCGAGTACTTCGACAAGATGAAGGCGGCCGGCACGCCCGACGTGCCTGACCGCGAGCCCGTCGGCACCGGCCCGTTCAGTTTCGTGTCGTACCAGAAAGACGCGGTCGTGCGTTACAAGGCCTTCGATGCCCACTGGGGCGGCCGGCCGAAGATCGACAATCTGGTCTACGCGATCACGACCGACGCCTCGGTGCGCTACGCCAAGCTGAAGACCGGCGAATGCCATGTGATGGCGTTCCCGAAGCCGGCCGATGTCGCGCTGATGAAGAACGATCCGAACATCAACCTGGTGCAGCAGAACGGCCTGAACGTCGGCTACATCGCGTTCAACGTCGAGAAGAAGCCGTTCGACAACAAGCTGGTGCGCCAGGCCTTGAACATGGCCGTCAACAAGAAGGGCATCCTCGACGCGGTGTTCCAGGGCGCGGGTCAGGTCGCGAAGAACCCGATCCCGCCGACGCTGTGGGGCTACAACGACAAGGTCACCGACTACGCCTATGACCCCGTCAAGGCGAAGGCGCTGCTGGCGCAGGCCGGCTACCCGAACGGCGTCGAGGTCGATCTCTGGTACCTGCCGGTCACGCGCCCGTACAACCCGGACGGCAAGCGCATGGCCGAGCTGATCCAGTCCGACTGGGAGAAGATCGGCGTCAAGGCCAAGCTCGTCACCTTCGAGTGGGGCGAGTACCGCAAGCGCAGCAAGAGCGGCGAACAGCACGCGATGATGTTCGGCTGGTCGGGCGACAACGGCGACCCGGACAACTTCTTCGTGCCACTGCTCGGCTGCTCGGCCGTGAAGGGCGGCGGCAACGTCGCGCGCTGGTGCAACAAGGACTTCGAGGACGCGATCCAGAAGGCCAAGGGCGTGACCAAGCAGGCCGACCGCGCCGCGCTGTACGAGAAGGCCCAGACGATCGCGAAGGAAGAGGCGCCGTGGATCACGATCGCCCACTCGGTGCGCTTCGACCCGGTGCGCAAGGAAGTGACCGGCTACAAGATGGACGCGATCGCGCACCACTACTTCAACAAGGTGGACATGCCCGACAAGTAGTCATGTTGACCCCCACGTCGCTTCGCTCCTGCCCCCCGAGGAGGCACTCAGCCGCCTTGGGGCGGCCCGGCGCCGGCTGAGCTTTTGTCCAGCTGAGGGCGATCCCCCTTGTTCACCTTCGTCCTCAAGCGCCTCGGCCTGGTGCTGCCGACCTTCATCGGCATCACCCTGCTGGTGTTCTCGCTGATCCGCCTGCTGCCCGGTGACCCGGTCGAGGCGCTGTCGGGCGAACGCGGCATGACCGAGGAGCGCTACCAGCGCCTGCTGCACGAGTTCGGCCTCGACCGGCCGTTGCCGGTGCAGTACGCCGAGTACGTGTGGAAGGCGCTGCACGGCGATCTGGGCCTGTCGACGGTCACGCACGAGTCGGTCTTCCACGAGTTCATCGTGCGCTTTCCGGCGACGATCGAGTTGTCGGTGTGCGCGATGCTGCTGGCGATGCTCATCGGCTTGCCAGCCGGCATCGTCGCGGCCGTCAAGCGCAACACCGTGTGGGACTACTCGGTGATGGGCGCCTCGCTGACCGGCTTCTCGATGCCGATTTTCTGGTGGGGGCTGATGCTGATTTTCACGTTCTCGGTGGGCCTGGGCTGGACGCCGGTCTCGGGCCGCATCGCGATCCAGTTCGACATCCCGCCGGTCACCGGCTTCATGCTGATCGACTCGCTGCTGTCATCCGAGAAAGGGGCGTTCAGGAGCGCGGTCTCGCACCTGATCCTGCCGTCCATCGCGCTCGGCACGATCCCGCTCGCGGTGATCGCGCGCATGACGCGGTCGAGCATGCTCGAAGTGCTGCGCGAAGACTACGTGCGCACGGCGCGCGCGAAGGGTGCGTCGATGTTCCGCGTCGTCGGCATCCACGCGCTGCGCAATGCGCTGATCCCGGTCGTGACGACGATCGGGCTGCAGGTCGGCACGCTGCTCGCCGGGGCGATCCTGACCGAGACGATCTTCTCGTGGCCCGGCATCGGCAAGTGGCTGGTCGAGGCGATCGGGCGGCGCGACTACCCTGCGGTGCAAGGCGGGCTGCTGATGAGCGCGAGCGTGATCATCGGCGTGAACCTGATCGTCGACCTGCTGTACGGCGTGATCAACCCGCGGATTCGGCATCACTGAATCATGTTGCTGTCTGATCGATCTTTTGAGCGGCAAAGGTGCGTTCGCGCTGGGCGCGTCGCTTCGCCTCGGCGGTCGCCGCTTCGCGACGACTGCTCTGCGGTGCTCGGTCGCATGACCCGCCGCAGAACTCGCTACGTTCGCTTCGCTCACAGCGCTCAAACAGCCGCGGCGAGTCAGTTGACGAAGCGCGCTGCGCGCGCGGCCACGCAACCTCCGTTCCTCGACGCCTCCCACGAAGCGCCACGCCCAGCCCGAACGCGCCTTTGCGGGAGCACCGAGGCGTGCGCGCCCGCCCCCACTGGTGGTTGTCGCGG
>JANXVK010000478.1 GCA_025351675.1 Rhizobacter sp. | reverse complement strand
GACGCGCCGCTGAGCCCCGCGCTGCAGCGCGCCTGCGACTTGCTGCCGCGTTGGCGCACCGCCGCGGCGGCGCTGCCGCCGCACGACCTGCTCGACCGCATCGTGTTCGAGGGCGAACTGCGCGAGCGCGTCGCCGCAACCGTTCCGCCGGTGCAGCGCGCCGCTGCGCAGGGCACCATCGACGCGGTGCTCGCGCAGGCGCTGACGCTCGACGGCGCGCGCTACGCCACGCCCTACAACTTCGTGCGCGCGCTGAAGCGCCGCAGCGTGAAGGCCGCGGCGCCGACGCATGCCGATGCGGTGCAACTGCTGACCGTGCACGGCGCGAAAGGGCTTGAGGCGAAGGTCGTGTTCGTGATGGACGCCGACCCGGAGCCCCGGACCACCGAGACCGCGACCTTGCTGATCGACTGGCCGGTCGAGGCCGAGCAGCCGCGGCGCTGCGCGTTCGTCTACTCCGAGGCGGCGTGCCCGCCGTCGCTGGTGGTGGTGCTCGATGCGGAGCGCACGGCGCGCCAGCGCGAGGAGTTGAACGGTCTGTACGTGGCAATGTCACGCGCGAAGCAACAGCTGGTGTTCAGTGCGACCGAGCCCTCGCGGCGCTCGCCCGGAGCGTCGTGGTGGAACCGCATCGAACCGCTCGCTGCCGCGTTGCCGCTGGTGGACATCGACACGGCCGAGCTCGCGCCGGCGCTGCCTCCGCCAGCGACGCTGAAGGTGCTTGCGCTGACGGCGCGTCCCGTTTCCGTCTCGCCGCAAGTCGGGTCGCCGCGCGCCCCCGACACCGAGGCCACGCGACTCGGCAAGGCTGTGCACCGCGTGCTCGAATGGGCCGCGGTTTCGTCGGGCATGGCGTCGGCCCCGTCGTCGGTCGACGACGTGGCCGAGCTCGCGCAGGCCGCCGCCCTTGAGTTCGGGGCGCCGCCCGCCGCCGTGGCGCAGCTCGCGCGGACCATCCTGCGCAGCCCCGATTGCGTGCGCTTCTTCAGCGGCCCGCAACTGCGTTGGGCCGGCAACGAGGTGCCGGTCAGCGACGGCGGTGAGCTGCTGCGCATCGACCGGCTGGTGCGGCTCGACGTTGCCGGCGCGCCCGTCTGGTGGGTGCTCGACTACAAGCTTCAGCACGCGCCGCAGCAGCTCGACGCCTGGCGTGCGCAGCTGCTGCGCTACCGCGAGGCCGTGCGGCGCGTGCAGCCCGGCGAAACGGTGCGTTGCGCGTTCGTGACCGGCGCCGGTGCGGTGATCGAGATCGACTGACGGCCGGCGCGCCGCAATCCGGTCATTTGGCGGGTGATGCGCGGCTTCATTGGTGCACCGAATCGGGCCGTGGCCGGGTTCAATCGGGTAACTTCATCACGTTCCCGATGGTCGCCCCCGCCTTGTTCACCACCCACGCCAACGCCCCAGCCCACCCGACCCGCGCATTCGGCCGCTTCGAACTGCGCCGGTTGCTCGGCAAGAGCGCCGGCACGATGGTCTGGCTCGCGTTCGACCCGCGCAGCGGCGCCGAGGTCATGCTCACGCTGCCGCGCGTCCAGCCCGCCGATACCGTGGCGCTCGACCACTGGCAGCGCGAGGTGCGCCTGGCCGCACGCCTGAACCATCCGAACCTGAGCCTTGTCGCCGAGGTCGGCATGCAGGATCACTGGCCGTTCATCGCGGTCGAGCGTGCGCAGGGCGTCACCCTCGGCGAATGGCTCGCGCTGCACCGGACACCGACGCCTGCCCACGTGGTCGGCTGGGTCTGCGATCTGCTGCACGGGCTGGCCTTCGCGCACGAAGCCGGCATCGCCCACCTCGACCTGCAACTGCACAGCGTGCTGATCGACGAGCGCGGCGGCGTGCGTCTGATGGCGCTGGGCGGGGCCGGCGACGCGAACCTGGCGGCGCAGGACGCCGCCCGCGCGAAATCGCTCGAGCGCACGATGGCGCTGGACCCGACCGAGCTGCGCGCGCGCCGCGCCGCGGCCGGACGCGACCTGCTCGCCTGCGGTGTGCTAATGCATCACCTGCTGACCGGTCAGCCCGCGCTCGACCAGCCCGACACCGCGCTCGTGCTCGCTCGCATGGCGCCGCTCGGCCGCGAACTCGTGCGGCTGCCGTGGACCACGCCGCTGCCGATCCCCGAAGCGTTGCGTGCGATCGCGAACCGCTGCACCTCGGGCCAGGAGCGCTTGCGGTACCGAAGCACGCGCACGCTGCTGGGCGCGCTGATCGGTTGGCTCGAAGCGCAATCCGAAGACGGTGGCGGCCCGCTCGGCCTGCTGCTCGACCGCTTGCGCAGCGTCGGCCACCTGCCGGCGCTGCCGGGCCTCGCGGCGCGCGTGGCTCGCGTCACGAGCCTGGAGAGCCAGCGCACCGACGAAATCGCCGACCAAGTGCTTGCCGACATGGCGCTCAGTTTCGAGCTGCTGCGCACGCTGAACTCGGCGCAGGTGCAGGGCACGCAGATCCAGGGCAACGGGCCGGTGCTGACCTTGCGCCGGATCATCTCGCTGATCGGCGTCAACGGCGTGCGGCTCGCGGCGAACACGCTGCGCGCGTGGCCCGGGCCGCTCTCCGAGCCGCAGGCCGCGGCGCTGCAGGTCACGTTCGATCGCGTTCGTCTCGCCGGACACACCGCGCAGGCGCTGCGCCCGCCGGGCTACGACGCCCAAGTCATCTACCTGATCGCGGCGCTGCAGAACCTCGGCCGGCTGATGCTGCGCTATCACTTTGCCGACGAGGCCGAGCAGATCGAGCAGTTGATGAAGCCAGGCTCGCAAGAGCCCGGCACGCCGGATCAACCCGGCATGAGCGAAGCAGCTGCAGCCTACGCCGTGCTCGGCATCGACATCGAGTCGCTCGGCGATGGCGTCGCGCGCCAGTGGGGGCTCGGCGACGACGTGATGCACATGGCACGGCGCCTGCCTCCCGACGCGCCGGTGCGCAAACCCGATTCCGACGCCGAGATGCTGCGCCTGACCGCGAGCGCCGCGAACGATGCGGTCGACGCGGTCAGCACGCTCACCGGCGCGCGCGCGGCAGCGGCGATCGCGCAGATCGTGCAACGCTATGCGCGTGCGTTGGGCCTCAGCGCGCGCGACCTGTCCGACGGCGTTCAGGCGGCGCGCGAGGTGCTGCGCAAGGGCACGCCGCTGCCCGCGTCACGGCGCGGCGACGTGGCGCCCCAGACAACCGACCCTGAACCTGGAACCGACCCCGGCGGCTGAATCATCATTGGCAGATTCGAGTTGCAGCGCGTGCCGGGCGAGGGCGCGCCGGCAAGCGTCTGGCTGGGCCTCGACACGCCAGCGAGGTGCTCGCCGCGGGCATCCAGGACATCACCAACACGATGGTCGAGAACTTCAAGCTCAACGACGTGTTGCGCATCATCTTCGAGACCATGTATCGCGCGCTCAACTTTCGCCGCGTGATCTCTGCCTGCGCGACGCGAAGACCGACACATTGACCGGCCGTTTCGGCCTCGGTTGGGGCGCCGAAGCGGGCGCCCCGAACTTCAAGGTGCCGCTGAAGACCGGCTCCGATCTGTTCACGGCGGTCTGCGTGAAAGGTGCCGACACGTTGATCACCGACGCGACCGTCACGCACATCGGCGCGCGGCTGCCGGCGTGGTACCGGGCGAGCGTCAACGCGCCGGCGTTCTTGCTGCCGCCGATGCAGATGAAGGGCGCGCCGTTCGAGCTGATCCATGCCGACAAGGCGCAGCCCCGCGGCATCGAGCTGGGCGAGAAGGAACTGTCGCTGTTGCGCACCCTGCGCAACCACGCGGTAATGGCGTTCAAGCGGGCGGCGCGAGCGCGCAATCCGGGTTCACCTTCATTCGGGGGACTTGTGGCGTGTGCCGGGCGACGTAGACTTGTGACAAAACCGCACAGACCGGGCGAAGCTCGGCGCTGCAGCGGTCCACAAGGAGGCCCTTTCATGCTGACCGCCATGCTCGTCGTTGTCGGTGCCGTTGCGGCCTGGTTGCTGGTGGACCGACTGCTGCTGCGCCGCGATCAGCGCCAAGGCCGGGGGCATGCGGCTTGGTCCGGGCCGAGCACGAACAAGACGTTTCATTCGACGGGCTGGGAAGAAACCGTACCGCCGCTCGAGGCGAACGACCTTCAGAGCGAACGCTTGAGTGCGGGCAAACGCGCTGCGGCGTAATTCCGGCTTGGGGTTGACGAGCCTGATCTCGGCACTGGTCGCAACAGTTGGGGCTGCTTCGTTCCCGACCTGACCCGGTTGGCCGCGCTTCCATGCGAGGAGGCCCGTCAGTTGCCATTCTAGGCCACGCGCGGATCGCCGCACGACAGGTCCAACAACCCTACAACTGAGACTCAGGGATGAAGAACGACAGCAGCATCAGCCGCACCCGCTGCCACAGGCTCGTGTCGGGATCGACGTCGAGCTCCTCCGGGTTGCCGGCGTCGACCGCGATCCAGCGCACCCCGACCCCGTTCGGCCGCAGCTTGACCTGGTAGACGCCAGCGAGCACGTCGACCTTCAGCACGGCGAACACCATCTCGGCGAGCCTCGGGCTCTCGATGCGCACGCCGATCTCGGTGTTGATGTTGGCCGAGCGCGGGTCGAGGTTCATCGAGCCGACCAGCACGGTCTCGCGATCGAGCAAGCCGATCTTCGCGTGCAGCCGGCCGGTCGAGGCGCCGAGCAGGCCTTTGAACGTGCGGTCGAACTTGAGCCGGTTCGAGCTGAGTTCGTACAGCTCGACGCCCGTTTTCAGCAGCGGAATCTGGTGGCGCTGCAGACCCACGCTGACCAGCGGCTCGTCGCTCACCGCGAGCGAGTTCGTCACGATCATGATCTTCACGCTAGTCGCGCGCAACTTGCCGAGGCGTGCCCGTGCGGCGGCGAGGGCGCATGGCCGGGCGCGCGCACGATCGCCTCTACCGGATAGACGGCGGTGCTGTTCCAGTAGAGGTCGAACCAGCCGCTCAGCTCGGGCACGGCGCTGCCGGCGAGCAGCACGTCGAAGTCGATGAAGTTGTTCTGGGTGCCGCGCAGGAAGTATTCGTCGGCGAGGTTGCGCCCGCCCACAATCGCCATCACGCCATCACGCCATCACGCCGTCGGCCACGAACAGCTTGTTGTGCATCCGGTGGTTCAGGCGCTTGAAGTCGAGCGCGAGCGCGAGCAGGCGGCGGCTCGACG
>JANXVK010000463.1 GCA_025351675.1 Rhizobacter sp. | reverse complement strand
GAGCGGCTGGCCGCGCTGCCGGCGTTCCTGGCCGAAGCGGCGAGCGGGCAGGCGCGCACGCGCAGCGTCGCGAGCCTGCGACTCGCGGCGGGCGAGAGTGCAGTGCTCGACGGTCTCTCGCCTTCCGACCGGATTCGCGTCGTGGCGATGGCCGCCTCCAGCCTTGCCGAGCGCGACACGGCGCGTGCGCACACGCTGCTGCAGCAGGCACTCGAGCTCGCGCAGCGCGCCGGCCTGCCGGCGGCCGACCCGATGAACCGGGCATTGGCCGTCACCGGCAACAACCTCGCGTGCGCGCTCGAAGAAAAGCCCGGGCGCAGCGCCGACGAGCGCGCACTGATGATCCTTGCCGTGCAGACCGCGCGCCTTCACTGGGCCCTCGCCGGCACCTGGCTGGAGACCGAGCGCGCCGAGTACCGGCTCGCCAACACCTGGCTGCAGGCGGGTGACCTGGCGCGTGCCCGCGAGAACGCGCGGGCCTGCCTCGAGATCGTCGCGGCGAACGACGGTGCGGCGCTGGAGCGCCTGTTCGGCTGGGAGGCGCTCGGCCGCGTCGAACGCGCCGCCGGCAACGCGACCGGACACGCGCGGGCACTGGCGCGTGCTCGTGAGGCCTTTGCCGAGTTGGACCAGTCCGACAAGGGCTGGTGCGCCGAGAGCATCGACAAGCTCGCGGCGTGATGCGCGCCTGAACCTACAGCAGCGGCGAGAACAGCCGCGCCACGGCCTCGCCGAGCTTTTGCCAGAAGCTGCGATTGCGTTGGCGCGAGACCTGCACCGAGGCCGTCAGATCGGTCTCGAACTGCGCCGCCAGCGGGCCGACCAGCGTGGGGCCGTAGACCACCGCCATCACTTCGTAGTTGAGGCGGAAGCTGCGGTTGTCGAAGTTTGCTGTGCCGATCATCGCGCAGTTGTCGTCGACGACGAGCGTCTTCGAGTGCAGCATGCGCGCCTTGTACTCCCAGACCTTGACACCTGCGTGGATCAGCTCGTCGAAGTAGGAGCGCGCCGCGGCGCTCACCATCGCTGAATCGCTGCGCTTGGGTACCAGCAGCCGCACGTCGACGCCGCGCATCGCCGCACTTGTCAACGCCATCAGCGCCGGCTCGCCCGGCACGAAATACGGCGTGGTGAGCCAGGCGCGCTGTGAGGCGTCGTGGATCGCCTCGACGTGCAGGCGGTGGATCGCCTCGGTCGGCGAATCGGGCCCACTGGTGACGAACTGGACCGGGATCTCGCCGGCCGGCAGGGCGGGCATCAGGCGCTTGAGCAGGGCGTCGAGCTCGCCCGGCGACCGGCCGGTCGCGTAGGCCCAGTCCTCGATGAACGTGGTCTCCAGCCAGCGCACCGCGGCGCCTTCGACCCGCAGGTGCACGTCGTGGTACGCGTCGGGGCGGGTGCGCGGGTCTTCCGCGTCGGTGATGTTCACGCCGCCGGTGAAGCCGACCGAGCCGTCACAGACGACGATCTTGCGGTGCGTGCGGTAGTTGATCACCGGGCGCAGGCGGCGGCCGATCCGGGCCTCGTGAAACAGCGCGACCTCGACGCCGGCGGCGCGCAGCGGCGCGAGGAACTTGCGCCCGATGCGCTTCGAGCCGAGCGCGTCGATCAGCAGGCGCACTTGCACGCCGGCTTGTGCGCGCTCGATCAGCAGTGCGGCCAGCGCGCTGCCGATCTGGTCGGGCTCGTAGATGTAGTACTCGAGGTGAACGTGGTCGCGCGCCGCGCGCACCGCGTCGAAGATCGCATCGAAGGTCGCGGTGCCGCCCACGAGCAGGTCGACGCGGGTCGCGCTCGACACCGGCAGGCCGCACGCCGCCATGCCGAGCGCGGCGAGCTCCCGCAAGGCGGGCGGGGCCGATGCCGCGGCCTGGCGGAGCAGGTCGAGGTCGGTCGGCGCGCGTGCGACCACGCCGCTGCGCAAGCGCCGGATGCGCTGCTTCTTCATGCGCTGCGGCCCGAGAAAGTAGTAGATCAGGAAGCCCACGCCCGGCACCAGCGCCAGCGCCAGGATCCAGCTCATCGTCGACACCGGCGCGCGCTTCTGCAGCACGATCCAGACCGACAACGCGATGATGTAGAGCGTCCAGCCCAGCGAGAGCAGGGCCGTCCATTGGGCATTGGAAAGTGTGTTCGCGAGATCGGACAGCGTCACAGGGGCCTTGTGGGATGACGAATCCGCATGAGGATACCGGGCTGGCACGCCCGGCGCGGTACTGCCCCGGTGCCCCGGGGTGTGCATTTGGCGCTCTAATGGGGGCTGTCGTCCTCACCGGCCTTTGTCATGAACCAACTCGACCAGCTCAAGCAATTCACCACGGTGGTCGCCGACAGCGGCGATTTCAAGCAACTCGCGCAGTACACGCCGCGCGACGCGACCACGAACCCCTCGCTGATTCTGAAGGCGGTGCAGAAGCCCGACTACGCGCCGCTGCTCGAGAAGACCGTCAAGGCCCACCCGAGCGAGCCCACCGACGCGATCGTCGACGAGGTGCTGGTCGCGTTCGGCGTCGAGATCCTGAAGATCGTGCCGGGGCGGGTCTCGACCGAGGTCGACGCGCGCCTGTCGTTCGACACCGCGGCGAGCATCGCGAAGGCGCACCGCATCATCGCGCTGTACGAGGCCAGCGGCATCCAGCGCGAGCGCATCCTGATCAAGCTCGCGTCTACGTGGGAGGGCATCCAGGCCGCGCGCACGCTGCAGCACGAAGGCATCAACTGCAACCTGACGCTGCTGTTCTCGTTCAGCCAGGCGATCGCCTGCGGCGAGGCGAACGTGAAGCTGATCTCGCCCTTCGTCGGCCGCATCTACGACTGGTACAAGAGGAGCGCCGGCGCGAAGTGGGACGAGGCGGCAAGCGCCGGCCCCAACGATCCCGGTGTCAGGTCGGTGACGCAGATCTACACCTACTACAAGAAGTTCGGAATCGAGACCGAGATCATGGGCGCCAGCTTTCGCAACATCGGCCAGATCCAGGCGCTGGCTGGTTGCGACCTGCTGACGATCAGCCCCGAGCTGCTCGGCGAACTGACGGCGAGCGAGGCGCCGCTGCCGCGCGCGCTCGACCCGAAGGCCGCCGCGGGCGCCGACATCCACGCCGTGATGTTCAACGAGTCGACCTTCCGTTTTGCGCTGAACCAAGACGCGATGGCGACCGACAAGCTCGCCGAGGGCATCCGCACCTTCGCGGCCGATGCCGGCAAGCTCGACAAGATGATCGCGTCGCTGAAATGAAGACGCCGCGCTGCGACGAAACCGAGGCTTGGGGCGCGCTCGCCGGGCACTTCGAGGCCCACGGCCGTGACTTCGACCTCCGCGATGCGTTCGCACGCGACGCCGGCCGCTTCGATGCGCTGAGCATCGAGGCGCCCGAGGTCTTCGCCGACCTGTCGAAGAACCGGATCGACACCGCGACGATCCGGTTCCTGCTCGATCTCGCGCGCGAGTGCGGTGTCGAAACACGTCGCGATGCGATGCTGCGCGGCGACGCGATCAACACCACCGAAGGCCGGGCGGTGCTGCACACGGCCTTGCGTGCGCCGCGCGGCAAAGGCCCGTTCAGTGCCGACGTGCACGGCGTGCTCGACGCGATGTACGCGTATGTCGAGACCGTGCGCGACACCGCGACCAGCGGCATCAGGCACATCGTCAACATCGGCATCGGCGGCAGCGACCTCGGGCCGCAGATGGTGGTGCCGGCGCTCGACGCCTTCGCGCACCCGGGCCTCACGCTGCACTTCGTCTCGAACGTCGACGGCCACGACATTGCGCCAGTGCTGCGCAAGTTGAAACCCGCCGAGACGCTGTTCATCATCGCCAGCAAGACCTTCACGACCCAGGAGACGATGGCCAACGCGCATGCCGCCAAGGCTTGGTTCGAGGCCAACGGCGGCACCGATATCGCCAATCACTTCTGCGCGACCACGACCAACACTGAGGCCGCCGCGACCTTCGGTATCAAGACCACGTTCGGCTTCTGGGACTGGGTCGGCGGCCGCTACTCGCTGTGGTCGTCGATCGGGCTGCCGATCGCGCTGGCGATCGGCGCCGACAACTTCCGTGCGCTGCTGGCCGGCGCACACGCGATGGACCAGCACTTCGCGCACGCGCCGGCGGCGAAGAACCTGCCGCTGCTGCTCGGGCTGATCGACGTCTGGTACCGCAACTTCCACCGTTTCACGAGCCGCTGCGTGGCGCCGTACCACCAGGGGCTGAAGCGCTTGCCGGCGTATCTGCAGCAGCTCGAAATGGAGAGCAATGGCAAGCAGGTCGACCTCGACGGCAACGCCGTGCCGTTCGCGACCAGCCCGGTGGTTTGGGGCGAGCCGGGCACGAACGGTCAGCACGCCTACTTCCAGATGCTGCACCAAGGCACCGACGTGATCCCGGTCGAGTTCATCCTCGTGAAGAACGTGACACACGACATGAGCGACCTGCACGGCCCGCTGCTCGCGCAACTCGAGCGCCAGCACACGATCCTGCTGGCGAACGGCTTGGCGCAGTCGCAGGCGCTGATGCAGGGCAAGACGACCGCGCAGGCCGGGGCCGAAAAGGCGCCGACCGCGTCGCAGCAACTCGACCCGCTGACGCTGGCAAAGCACCGCACCTTCCCCGGCAACCGCCCGAGCACCACGCTGATGCTCGATCGGCTCACGCCGCGATCGCTTGGCGCGCTGATCGCTTGTTGCGAGCACCGCGTGTTCACCAGCGGCGCGCTGTGGGGCATCAACAGTTTTGACCAGTGGGGCGTGGAGCTCGGCAAGGCGCTCGCCACCAACCTGCTGCCGCGCCTGAGCTCGGGCGATGCGAGCGGGCTCGATGCCTCGACCGCGGGCTTGCTGGCGCGGCTGCGCGCCTGACTGTCAGGCCGCGTCGCAGCCCGCGGGCTTGAGCACCCGCTCGGTCGAGGCCGGATGCCGCAGCAACGCATCGGCAGGTCGGCGCGGCCGGGTCACCAACTCACCGCCGCAGTTTGGGCAGATGCCGTTCAGCTTGGCGTCTGCGCAGTCGCTGCAGAAAGTGCACTCGAAGCTGCAAATGCGCGCGTCGACGGAATCGTTCGGCAGGTCGCGGTCGCAGCATTCGCAGTTCGGTCGCAGCGCCAGCATCGTCGACTCCAGGGTCGTTCAGCGCACCGAGAGCCCGCGCACCGCGCCGTGCGCGGCGTCAAGGGCCTGCTCGATGATCTGCCGCTTCCACACGTCGGTGTCGGTGTAGAAGGCGTCGCGTGTCTGCTGCTTGATCAGCTGGCGCTGCGCGGCGGGCGCATCGGGGTGGTTCTGGATCCATTGATCGGCACGCAGCGCGGCGATCATGTCCATGATCGGCAAGGTGCCGTATTCGAGGGCGATGCCGGTGTACTCGGCCTGCGGCGCTTCATGGTAAGCGGCCAACCACATCAGGCCTTTCAGCGGCGCCGACGTGGAACTGCCGTCGTAGATGCTGGTGACCTTGTCGCCCCACCACGCCCGGGCGCGCTGCAGCGCCGCGGCATCGTCGCGGCAGGCGAAGATGCGCTCGCCCACGCCGCTCGGCCCGAGGCCGGTGTGCAGGTCGATCCAGCCGAGCTGCGCGCAGTGCGTGGCGTGCTGCTGCAGCAAACGGCGCAGGGTGAGGTGGCTCCAGGTCGGGTTGCGCCCGCCGTAGAAGATGCCTTCGGGGTGGCCGTACTGCCCGCCCGAAATAGCCTCCTGCAGCTTGGCCATGCCGTGCGCTTTCCCGTAGGCGTGCAGCACCGCATCGTTGTCTTCCGATGGCGGCCAGCTCGCCGGCACGATCGCGCTTGCGAGCGCGTCGTAGGCAGCGTTGCGCGGCAGCGGCTGACTGAAATCGTGGAAGTTGCGGTTCAGGTCGACGTTCTCTTGCGTCGTGCGGCGCCACCACGAGAAGCCGTAGGGGTTCAGCGCATGGATGTAGAGCACCGCCACGCGCGCATCGGCGGCGGCTTCGCGCCACGACTTGTCTTGCAGCAGCGTGGTCTGCACGCCCGAGCCGCAGAAGCCTTCGACGCCGTGGCAGGCGCTGGTGACGATCAGCAGCGAGGCCGCGTCGGCGGGGCCATCGCGCACCACATCCATCGCCAGCAGTTCACCGTCGCGACCCAGCATCGGGTGCTGGTGGCTGTGGACGTCAAGGCGCGCGGCGTCGGCCGCGGCGAGGAACTTGCCGCGCGCTTCCTTGTAGGTCTGGGAGAAGTTCTGGCTGATCGGTGCGGTGCTCATGCGGTCAGCGCGCCGTGTTCAACCACTTTTCGGCCATGTTGACCCAGAGGGTCGCGCCGAGCGGGATCAGGTCGTCGTTGAAATCGTAGCTCGGGTTGTGCAGCATGCACGGGCCCATGCCGTGGCCGCCTTCGCGGTGGCTGCCGTCGCCGTTGCCGATCAGGAAGTAGCAGCCGGGCTTCTCGAGCAGGAAGAAGCTGAAGTCTTCGGCGCCCATCGTCGGCTCGAACTCCTGCACGTTCTCGGGTCCGACCAATTCGCCCATCACCTTGCGCGTGAACTCGGTCTCGGCCGGGTGGTTGATAGTCGGCGGGTAGTTGCGCTTGAAGTGGAAGTCGACCGTGGTCTCGAACGCCGCGCAGGTGTGCTCGGTGATCTCTTTCATGCGCCGCTCGATCAGGTCGAGCACCTCGAGCGTGAAGGTGCGCACCGTGCCCTGAATCTCGCAGCTGTCGGGCACCACGTTGGTCGCTTCGCCGGTGTGGATCATCGTCACCGAGATCACGCCGGCGTCGATCGGCCGCTTGTTGCGCGTGATGATGGTCTGGAACGCCTGCACCAGCTGGCATGCGACCGGCACCGGATCGACGCCGTTGTGCGGCATCGCCGCGTGCGCGCCCTTGCCGTGGATCGTGATCTTGAACTCGTTGCTGCTCGCGAACGCCGGGCCGTTTTTCAACGCGAACTGGCCGACCGCCATGCCCGGCCAGTTGTGGGCGCCAAACACGGCCTCCATCGGGAACTTCTCGAACAGGCCGTCCTTGATCATCTCCCGTGCACCGCCGCCGCCTTCTTCGGCCGGCTGGAAGACCAGGTACACGGTGCCGTCGTAGTTGCGGTGCCTGGACAGGTGCTTGGCCGCAGCGAGCAGCATCGCGGTGTGGC
>JANXVK010000420.1 GCA_025351675.1 Rhizobacter sp. | reverse complement strand
CTCGCGCGCCGCATGGGCAAGCCGCGCGTGATCGCCGAGACCGGCGCCGGTCAGCACGGCGTGGCGACCGCGACGATCTGCGCGCGCTACGGCCTCGAGTGCGTTGTCTACATGGGCAGCGAAGACGTGAAGCGCCAGTCGCCAAACGTCTACCGCATGAACCTGCTGGGCGCGACCGTGGTACCGGTCGAGAGCGGCTCGAAGACCCTGAAGGACGCGCTGAACGAGGCGATGCGCGACTGGGTCACGAACGTCGAGAACACTTTCTACATCATCGGCACCGTGGCTGGCCCGCACCCGTACCCGACGATGGTGCGCGACTTCCAGCGTGTAATCGGCGACGAATGCCTGGTGCAGATGCCGCAGATGACGGGCCGCCAGCCCGACGCCGTGATCGCCTGCGTCGGCGGCGGCAGCAACGCGATGGGCATCTTCTATCCCTACATCGACCATCCGGCTACGCGTCTGATCGGCGTCGAGGCCGCAGGGCAGGGTTTGGACACCGACAAACACTCCGCGTCGCTCAGCAAGGGTTCGCCCGGCGTGCTGCATGGCAACCGCACCTACCTGCTGCAGGATGCCAACGGGCAGATCACCGAAACGCATTCGATTTCGGCGGGCTTGGATTACCCCGGTGTGGGCCCCGAGCATGCCTACCTGAAGGACATCGGCCGCGCCGAATACGTCGGCATCACCGACGACGAAGCGCTCGTCGCGTTCCACCGCCTGTGCCGAACCGAGGGCATCATCCCGGCGCTCGAATCGGCGCACGCTGTCGCGCACGCTATCGAGATGGCGCCGACGATGCGCAGCGACCAGCACCTGCTCGTGAACCTCTCGGGCCGCGGCGACAAGGACATCGGCACGATCGCCGACCTGTCGGGCGCCGACTTCTTCTGCCGGCCGTCGTGCCAAGGCCAAACCGCAAAGGGCTCCGCGGCGATCATGAAAGGCCCGAAATGAGCCGCATCGCTGCCACCTTCGCCGCGTTGCAGGCGAGCGGTCGCAAGGCGCTTATCCCGTACATCACCTCGGGCGATCCCTATGCCGACGCCACCGTCGACATCATGCTGGCGATGGCGAATGCCGGCGCCGACGTGATCGAACTCGGTGTGCCGTTTTCCGACCCGATGGCCGATGGCCCGGTGATCCAAAAGGCCGGCGAGCGGGCCTTGGCGCGCGGTATCGGCATGCCACAGGTGCTTGACTTCGTGCGTGGCTTCCGGCTGCGCAACGACGCCACGCCGGTCGTGCTGATGGGCTACGCGAATCCGGTCGAGCGTTACGGCGTCGACCGTTTCGTCGCCGACGCGCGCGCTGCTGGCGTCGACGGCGTGCTCGTTGTTGACTACCCGCCCGAAGAGTGCGAAGCGTTCGCCGCGAGTTTGCGGTCGAACGGCCTAGACCCGATCTTCCTGCTCGCGCCGACCTCGACCGAAGCGCGCATGGCGCACGTCGGCCGGGTCGCGAGCGGCTACGTCTACTACGTCTCGCTGAAGGGCGTGACCGGTGCGGGTCACCTCGATGCCGAGGCGGTGGCTGCGATGATCCCGCGCATCAAGAGGCACGTGAAGCTGCCGGTCGGCGTGGGCTTCGGCATCCGCGACGCGCAGACGGCACGGGCCGTCGCAGCGGTCTCGGATGCGGTCGTCATCGGGACCGCACTGGTGCAATTGCTGGAGACGCAGACACGCGAGAATGTGGCATCTGCCGCGGCTGAGTTCATAGCCGGCATCCGCGTCGCGCTGGATTCCTGAAAGGAAAGTCTATGTGGAAGTTGTTTGACTGCCGGGCCGCCGCGCCGGGCCGTCTTGAGCAGGGCCCGACCCTCCCGAAGGGTCGATCGACGTACCCGGCGATCGGGGCGCTGTCATGAGTTGGTTGGAAAAGCTGCTGCCCCCGAAGATTCAGCCAAACGAGCGGGGCGAGCGCCGCACGGTGCCCGAGGGGCTGTGGATCAAGTGCCCGCAGTGCGAGACCGTGCTGTACAAGACCGACCTCGAGCAGAACATCAATGTCTGCCCGAAGTGCGCCCACCACCACCGCATCGGCGCGCGCGCGCGCCTCGACGCCTTTCTCGACGCCGAAGGTCGCTACGAGATCGGCCAAGAGGTGCTGCCGGTCGACCCGCTGAAGTTCAAGGACAGCAAAAAGTACACCGAACGTCTCAAGGACGCGCTCGAGAACACCGGTGAGACTGATGCACTCGTCGTGATGGGCGGGTCGGTGCACAGCATTCCGATCGTGGCTGCGTGCTTCGAGTTCGAGTTCATGGGAGGCTCGATGGGCTCGGTGGTCGGCGAGCGCTTCGTGCGCGGCGTCGCAGCGGCCCTCGAACAGAAGACGCCATTCGTCAGCTTCGCCGCCACCGGCGGCGCGCGCATGCAGGAAGGGCTGCTGAGCCTGATGCAGATGGCCAAGACCAACTCCGCGCTGACCCACCTCGCGAAGGCGCGCCTGCCCTACATCAGCGTGCTGACCGACCCGACGATGGGCGGCGTGTCGGCCAGCTTCGCCTTCGTTGGCGACATGGTGATCGCCGAACCGAAGGCGTTGATCGGTTTCGCCGGCCCTCGCGTGATCGAGAACACCGTTCGCGAGAAGCTGCCCGAGGGCTTTCAGCGCGCTGAATTCCTGCTGCAGACCGGCGCGATCGACACGATCGTCGACCGCCGCGAACTGCGCGGCGTGATCGCGCGCGCGATCGCGATGCTGCAACGCCAGAGCGCCGATGCCGTCACCTGAGACCGAGCTGCCGGCGACCCTGGCCGGCTGGCTCGCGCGCTGCGAGCGCCTGCACCCGAAGCAGATCGATATGACGCTTGAGCGCACGCTGCGGGTCAAAGAACGGCTTGCGTTGCAGTTCAGTGCGCCGCTGATCGCGGTCGCCGGCACGAACGGCAAGGGCTCGACCTGCGCGATGCTCGAGGCGATCGCGCTGCAGGCGGGCTACCGCGTCGGGCTGTACTCGAAGCCGCACCTCGTGCACTTCGAGGAGCGCTGCCGGATCAATGGCCAGATGGTCAGCGAGGCCGACCTGCTGCCTCACTTCGAGGCGGTCGAGCGGGCGCGCGGCGACGTCAGCCTGACGTACTTCGAATTCACCTCGCTGGTGATCGCGCGCACGCTGGCCATGGTCGAACTCGATCTCGTGATTCTCGAGGTCGGCATGGGCGGCCGACTGGATGCCGTGAATGCGTTCGACGCCGACTGCGCGATCATCACCAGCATCGACATCGACCATGCCGAGTTCCTCGGTGCCGACCGCGAAACGATCGCGATCGAGAAGGCAGGCATCAT
>JANXVK010000391.1 GCA_025351675.1 Rhizobacter sp. | reverse complement strand
GTGATGCGATCGGCGGCATGGTGTCCGGTCTCGATCCGCACTCGCAATACTTCGACAAGAAGTCGTTCAAGGAATTTCGCGAAGCCACCACCGGCCGATTCGTCGGCATCGGCATCGAGATGGCCATGGAAGACGGCTTGGTCAAGGTCGTCAGCCCGATCGAGGGCTCGCCCGCATTCCGCGCCGGCATGAAGAGTGGCGACCTGATCACCAAGATCGACGACACGATGGTCAAGGGCCTGACGGTCGACCAGGCCGTCAAGAAGATGCGCGGCGACCCGAACACCAAGGTCGTGCTGATGGTGTTCCGCAAGAGCGAGAGCCGCGGCTTCCCCGTCACCATCGTGCGCGAAGAGATCCGCACCCAGAGCGTGCGCTCGAAGGTCATCGAACCGGGCTACGCTTGGCTGCGCGTGAGCCAGTTCCAAGACCGCACGGTCGAAGACTTCGTCAAGAAGCTCGAAGAGATCTACAAGGCCGAGCCGAACCTGAAGGGCCTCGTGCTCGATCTGCGCAACGACCCGGGCGGCTTGCTCGAAGGCGCGGTTGCGATCTCGGCGGCGTTCCTGCCGGCTGACACGATCGTGGTCTCGACCAACGGCCAGATCGCCGACTCGAAACAGACTTTCAAGGCCTCGCCCTCCGACTACATGCGCCGCGGCGGCAGCGATCCGCTGCGCCGCCTGCCCGAGGCGCTCAAGAAGGTGCCGCTGATCGTGCTGGTCAACGAAGGCTCGGCCTCGGCCAGCGAGATCGTCGCCGGTGCGCTGCAGGACTCGAAGCGCGCGACCATCATGGGCGCGCAGACTTTCGGCAAGGGTTCGGTTCAGACCGTGCGCCAGTTGTCGCCCGAGACGGCGTTGAAGATCACGACCGCGCGCTACTACACGCCGAGCGGCGCGTCGATCCAGGCGAAGGGCATCGTGCCCGACGTGATGCTCGACGAGACCGCCGAAGGCAACCTGTTCGCCGCGCTGCGCACCCGCGAAGCCGACCTCGAGAAGCATCTGCAGAGCGGCCAGGGCCCTGAGGTCAAGGACGAAGCCCGCGACAAGGCGCGCGAAGAAGCCCGCAAGAAGCTGGAAGAAGAAGCCATCAAGCGCGCCGCCGCCCCGGCCAAGCCGCCGATCGAGTTCGGCAGCGCCGAAGACTTCCAGCTCGCCCAAGCGCTGAACCGCCTGAAGGGCAAGCCGGTGCTGGTCAGCAAGACCGCGGTCGAGCGCAAGGCCGAGACGGAAACCGCGAACTGAATCGATGGATCAGTCGGTGGCGGGGTACCGCCACCACCCGCGCCGAGCGGGTCGCGGTCCGCCGGGGCCACGTGGGCCCATTCGTGGCCCTTGGCAGCCCGACGCTGGACCGCTCAGCTTCGACGAAACGCCTGCAGCATCTGCGGGCGTTTTTGTTTGTATCCTCAGCCCATGAATGACGACCAGCTGCTGCGCTACTCGCGCCACATCCTGCTCGACGAGCTCGGCATCGAGGGCCAGCAGCGGCTGCTCGCCGCGCACGCGCTGGTGATCGGTGCCGGCGGGCTGGGCTCGCCGGTGGCGCTGTACCTCGCGACGGCCGGCGTCGGCACCCTCACGATCGTCGACGACGATACGGTCGACCTGACGAATCTGCAGCGGCAGATCGTCCACAACGTCGCGCGCATCGGCCAGCCGAAGGTTGAATCGGCGGCGCTGACGCTGGCTGCAATCAACCCGGAGGTTCAGGTGCGTGCGCTGCGCGAGCGCGCCGACGCCGCGCGCCTGATGGCGCTGGTGGCCGACGCCGATGTCGTGATCGATTGCAGCGACAACTTCGCGACCCGCCACGCCGTCAACGCCGCCTGCGTTGCGCACGGCAGGCCGCTGGTCTCGGGCGCCGCGATCGGTTTCGACGGCCAGATCTCGGTGTATGACACGCGCGACGCTGCCAAGCCCTGCTACGCCTGCCTGTTCCCGCCTGATGCGGTGTTCGAGGAGGTGCGCTGCGCGACGATGGGCGTGTTCGCGCCGCTGGTGGGCATCATCGGCAGCGTGCAGGCGGCCGAGGCACTGAAGCTGCTGGCCGGCGTCGGCAGTTCGCTCGCCGGGCGTCTCCAGATGCTCGACGCCCGCACGATGGAGTGGACCGAGATCGCGATGGCGCGCACGCCCGGTTGCCCGGTGTGCGCTGAACGTCCTCCGGCCAGAGGCGGGCCTTCATCGGCCTCGAAGAAGCCCGCTTCGCGACCCTCGGCGGCCTGAGTTTCCCTTCAGGGACAACGCCGCAGGCGGCCGAGTGCCGTCATCACTCGACGCTGATCTTCGCGCTCACGATCACCTTCGCCCAGCGCTGAATCTCGTCGGTCAGGAACGGCGCGAACTTGTCGGCAGGGCGCGCGTCGACCGTGAAGCCCTGGGTCTTCGCGCGCTCGGCGATGTCGGGGCTGGCGAGGATCCTGACGATCTCGGCGCCGAGCTTCGCGATCACCGCATCGGGCGTGCCGACCGGCACCATCATCGCGGTCCAGTTCTCGACCAGCAGCGCAGGCATGCCGGCTTCCGCGGTGGTCGGCACCTCGGGCACGGCCGGGTGCCGCGCTGTGCTGCAGATCGCCAGCGCGCGCAGCTTGCCGCTCTTCACGTGCGCGATCGCCTCGGGAAAGTTCGAGAAGATCACATCGAGCTGCCCGCCCATCAGGTCGGTGATCGAGGGCGCCCCGCCCTTGTACGGAACGTGCTGGATCTCGGTCTTCGCGATGTCGTTGAACAGCGCGAGCGTCAGGTGCGGCGGCGTGCCGTTGCCGCTGGACCCCGCGTTGAGCTTTCCCGACTTCGCCGCCGCCGCGAGATCCTTGAACGTCTGAATCTTGCTCGTCGCCGGCACGACGATCAGCATCGGCGAACCCGCCAGCAGGGCGACCGGCTTCAGGTCCTTGACGAAGTTGTACGGCGCCTTCGGAAACAGCGTGTAGTTCGCCGCGTGCGTCAGCGTGATCGCGAGCAGGGTCGCGCCGTCAGGCGGTGATTTGGCGACCGCATCCGCACCGATCTGGCCACCGCCACCCGGCCGGTTGTCGACGACGACATTGACCTTCCAGTGCTCGCCGATCTGCTGGCCGACGACGCGCGCCATCACGTCGGTCAACCCTCCGGGCGGAAACGGCACGATGTAGCGCAGTGTCGCGCCGGCCTTCGGATAGTCGCCGGGCTGGGCCCACGCCGCGGTGGGCAGCGTGATGGCAGCCACAGTGCCCAGCGTCAGTTCACGTCGTCGCATTCTGGTGGTCTCCGTCAGGTGGTTTGTTGCAAGGTCTTCAGCAGCGCGTCGCCGACCTCCAGACCATCGGTCTGCGCCTTCCCGAGCAAGGCCTCGCGGCGCGCACCAGGCAGGCGAACGCCGTCGTCGACGAGCATCTCACGCACCAGCACCTCGACGCGGTCGAGAAAGCCTGCGCGGCCGGCGAGCGCATCGGGGTCGATCACGATGAAGGTCTGGCCGATGCGGGGGCGGTTGCCCTCATCGACGAAAAAACTCGACGCCTCGAAGCCAAAGTTCGCACCGATCAGTGCGGTGACCAGCAACTCGACGACGAGTGCGAGCATCGCGCCCTTCGGACTCGACGCGGCACCGATCGGCAACATCGAACCCTCGAGCCCGGCCTTCGGGTCGGTTGTCGGATTGCCCTGCGCATCCAGCGCCCAGCCCGCGGGAATCGCCTTGCCGTCCTTGGCCGCGACCATCAGCTTGCCGCGTGCGACCTCGCTCAGGCTCAGGTCGATCATCAGCGGCGCCGCGGCGCCGCCCCGCGGGAAGATTGCTGCGACCGGATTGGTGCCGAAGATCGGGTGCTTTCCGCCCGCGGCCGGCATCGCCGATGGCGAGTTCGCGAAGCCGAGACCGACCATGCCGGCCTCGGCGACCACGCGCAGGTGATCGATCACGACACCGCAGTGGTGACTGTTCGTGACGCCGACGACACTGATGCCGAATTCGCGCGCGCGGGCGATCGCTTCCTTCACCGCGAGTTCACACGCCGCGAACGCGAGGCCCTCTTGCGCATCGACGACCGCCGCCGCGCCCTTGGACTTGATCACCGTTGGCGTCGCCGCCCCGTTCACGCGGCCACTGCGCAAATGCCCGCTGTACTGCGCGACGCGGCTCAGCCCGTGCGACGCGAGCCCTTGCGCCTCGGCGAGCACGAGCGCCCGCGCGGTCACCTGCGCCATCGCGGGGTTTGCGCCGGCCGCCTGCAAGGCTGCGGCGACGAGGCCGCGCGCGTTGTCCATCGTGATCTGCACCATCAGGCCAGTTCCTCCAGCACGCGCTGCGCGATCATGAACGACACGCGCTCGTTCGACTCGCCGGACACGCCGGCGATGTGCGGCGTCAGCACCAGATTCGGGCAGCCGGCGAAGACGCCGCCGGCGGGCATCGGCTCGGCATCGAACACGTCGAGCGCGGCACCACCGAGGTGGCCGCTCTTCAACGCCGCCGCGAGCGCCGCTTCGTCGACGACACCGCCGCGTGCCGAGTTGATCAGCACCGCGCCCGGCTTCATCGCCGCAATGCGTTTCGCGTCGAACAGATTGCGGGTCGAGGCGACGAGCGGCACGTGCAGGCTGATCACGTCGGCGCGCGCGGTGAGCTCATCGAGACCCACACACAAGACGCCGGCCCGCGCGAACGCCGGGTTGGACTCGTCCATCATCGCGTCGTGCGCGACCACGTTCATGCCCATGCCCTGCGCGAGCTTCGCGGTCAGCTGGCCGATCGAGCCGAAGCCGACCAGGCCGAGCGTTTTGCCGCCGATCTCGCGCCCATTGCTCAGCGCGTTGCGCGGCCAATGGCCGGCGACGACATCGGCTGTCGACTGGTACGCACCGCGCAGCAGCAGCATCGCGGACGCGATCACGTACTCGGCCACGCTCAATGCGTTGGCGCCGCTCGCCGGGATCACCTTGACGCCGCGTGCCTCGCAGGCCGCCACGTCGATGTTGTCGAGGCCGACACCCAGCCGGCCGACGACCCGGCAGGTCGCCAGCGCCGCCAGCAACTCGCCGCGCACCTGCGTGCGATTGCGCACGATAACCACGTCGGCGCCCGCCGACTCGGCACGCAGCCGCACCGCGTCGTCGACCAGTGTCGGGTCGTACAGCACATCGTGCTTCGCCCGCAGCTGCGCGACGGCGCGCTCGTCCATGAACTCGGTGATGACGATGCGCGCCATCGGGGTCAGGCCTCCCGCCGGGCCGTCCCAAGGAAGGCCTTCTCCCCCTCGGGGGGCTGCGAACGGAGTGAGCGCGGGGGGGCCATCACGCCGACTCGAACAGTCGCGTCATCACGAACTCGCGGTGCCCGAGCGCCTCGGCCGCCGTGAAGCGCCCGTTGGCGGTGCGCAGCATGCACTCGAGCAACTTGTCACCCGCTTGGTCGAGGTTGATCTCGCGCTGGAGCAGCCCCGAGGTGTCGACGTCGATGTGCTCGCTCATCAGCCGCACGGTGCGCGGATTCGAGCAGATCTTGATGACCGGCACGATCGCGTTGCCGATCACGTTGCCCTGCCCCGTCGGGAAGAAGTGCAGCGCGTAGCCCGAGGCCGCGCACAGCGTCGTCATCTCGGCCGCCGCGCTCGACGAATCCATGAACCACAGGCCCGGGTGCGTCGGCATCTCGGCCTTGTCGATCACGCCGTCGACCGTGCATTTCTTGCCGATCTTCTGGATGTTGCCGAGCGCCTTTTCCTCGATCGTCGTCAGACCGCCGGCGATGTTGCCCTTGGTGGGCTGCGAGTCGGAGAGGTCGCTGGTCTTGTGGCGGTTGATCATGTCCTGGTAGCGGTTGAACATGAACATGAACTGGTCACGCACCTCGGTGGTCGCGCAGCGCTCGGCCACGATCTTCTCGCCGCCGGTGATCTCCGAGGTCTCGCCGAAGCACAGGTAGTTGCCGAGCGGGTGCAGCTTGTCGAAGGCGTTGCCGACGGTCGGGTTCGCGCCGCAGCCGCTGGTGGTGTCGCTCTCGCCGCACTTGGTCGACACCCACAGCTCGCTGATCGGGCAGGGCTCGCGTTGCTTCTCGCTCGCCCACTGCACGTACTCGCGCGCCGCCTTGCTGGCCTTCATGATGGTCTCGTGGTCGCCGTGACCCTCGATGCCGAAGCCGATCACCGGCTTGCCGGTCGCAGCGATGCCGTCGACGACCTTCTTGGTCCAGCTGTCCTCGATGCCGATGACGACGACGGCGGCGACGTTCGGGTTGCAGCCTGCGCCGATCAGCGTGCGGAAGTGCAGGTCGAGGTCGGCGCCGAACTGGAGGCGGCCGTACGGGTGCGGGATCGCCATCGTGCCCTTGATGTTGTGGGCGACGGCCTCGGCCGCCGCGTTCGACAGGTCGTCGAGCGGCAGGATGATGACGTGGTTGCGAACGCCGACGCGGCCGTTCTCGCGGCGGTAGCCGAGGAAGGTGGTGCTGTTGTCGATGATGGACATTTGGATTTCCTTGTGAGGCTGTAGCGGCCTTTCAGGCCGCGAGTTGATTCCGGCTGCGATCCCCACTGGCGTGGGGCCCCTCTTTCGCCTGCATCAACTCACCAGCGTTTGGTCTTGATGTTCTGAACGTGGGCGTGCTCGCCGGCCTTGATCGGCGCGACCACCTTGCCCATGTCGATGCCGTACTTCAGCACGGTGTCGCCGACGGCCATGTCTTTCAACGCGACCTTGTGGCCGATCGGGACGTCCTGCTTGGCCTGGACCTTGATCGTCTTGTCCTCGTCCATGATCCAGCCGGTCATCGCCGTGCCCTCGGTGACGCCTTCGACGACGACGACGGCAACGGTGTCGTGGGCGTCGTGCAAAACGAAATGGATCATCGGCAACTCCTTGCTAATCGGGGCGAGATCGCGATCCTACGC